>JAEETB010000002.1 GCA_016286575.1 Prevotella sp. | reverse complement strand
GCTTCCGGCGTTCCTTGATAATAGTCCCTAATTCTTTTTGATCCATTTCACACTCTATTGTGATTTTGCTGCAAAATTAAGAAAAAGTTTTGGAATCTCCAAGCAAATTCACAATAAAATGTGAATCCAGGCTTAGAAATGAGCGGGCCTTTGGTGCTTATTCAAATGTCTCCTTGATTACTTTAACTTGTGATTTTCATTTAAAATCGCAAGTACTACTTTTGATTTTCAATCATTTTCGAGTGCAAAGATAGAATAAATAAACGAATTTTCCAAATATTATCAAAGAAAAATGTCACACAGGAAGCCCAGTGTGACATTTTCAAGATCTTGGCATATCGGTGTTAGGGAGTAACCGATGTAGCCGACTGCTTACCGATGACGACATTGGTATTACCAGTCACCTCGGCTGCATTTCCACCACCGTAGACGTTGCCACGGATGTCGGCACCTACCACATCCATTTCCTGAGTCTTGGGGGTTACTCCATCACTTTCGTAGTCAGGATCACCAGAATCTTTAATAACAACCAGTTTTTGTTTAGCTTCCGTACCGATGTTCACATTGGTATCACCATAGATCTTGGCGGCATTTCCACCACCGAAGACGTTATTGATAGCACCAATCTTACCATCCACATGCGTAGGAATCTTCACTGAATATTCATTATCCGTACCTTCTTCGAAGGTCTTGGTGAGCTCAGTCGAGATGGTACTACCAGTCGTACGATTATTATTCACCACATTGATATTAATCGTCGGGCTACCATACATGACGGCTTTTTCACCGTAACCACCACCAAAGATATTACCAATGCTGGTAAAGGCTCTCACATTCACCACAGGCGATGCATGAAGTTTCTCCCCCGAAGTCTTCACTGTTCCGTCAGCATTGTAACCATAGATAGAGTAAGCAGCCTTATTGCCACCGCCATAGAGTTCACCAATGATCAGAGGTATACCACACTTCGCATTCTCCTCGATGTTCACCGTGATGCTGCCATCCAGGACACCACTGTCCTTATTGCCTCCGAATACACGTCCGAACTTTCCGCTGGTCAGTGTCAGACTGACATCACCTCCGACGTTTGCAGCCTTGGCGCCGGCATAGATTTCCTCAACCCAGTCTTCCGAGTTGGTACATCCCATGACAATCTTCGCACCACCGATCATGTCGGCATTCTTACCACCGGCAAAGATCTCCTTGACATTCAGTTTCTCACAACAGCCGAGTGAACTGTCTTTCGTCACGTTGGTTACATACGACCCGCCGCGGATATCACCATGCGTGTTACTACCACCATAGACGTAGGTGACATTACCGGCCATGAGTTTTACCTCAGCCTTACCTTCGCCTAAGTCGTAATCTGAATCATCTGCGGTTTTCTTGCCGACATGGGCTTTCGTACCTTCTGCTTCACCGTTACCACCACCGAATACCTCGTAGATGATCTTGGTACCCTTCACAAGTACCGAAGTACCAGGCGTGGCGGCAGCATTACCACCACCGTAAACCTGATGGATACTCGTCAGGTCGCAACCCTCGATGATCACCTCTGTAGCCAACTTGGTATCGACTGGCACATAGTCAGCATTGTTACCACCACCGAAGACCTTTGCCACATCGTAGCCATCAGCAGTCTTGTCTGCCGTTGCTGCCTGGTCTGGCCTTGCCATGGTCTTGAACACATGCACCTTCGAATGTCCCTTAGGCGTACCATTGATATTATTACATCCATAGACTTCACCCTTCACGATACATCCGTCATTGGCACGATAAGAAGTGGTTACATTATTAGCATCCTTATCAAGGGGCGTCACGAATGAGTTATGGATTGCCACATAGTCACTGGCTTCAAGACCATTCAGGTTGACGTTCACATCTCCATATACGAAGGCCTCAATATCTTGCGTACCGCCAGTCACATCGCCGACTCTCTGACCAAGAGCACCACCGAAGACATCATCAACGGTTCCTCCCAGCAGATTGACAGTGGTCGTGTAGGTCGTCTTGCCGTCAGTTACCTGACCATCAGCCCATGCGCCCTTTCCGTCTGTACCGCCTGTCGGGTTCCAGTTCGCGGTATTGGTATTTGCCAATGCACCACCGCCATAGACATCCTTGGCCACCTCACCGCCAGTGACGTTGACAGCCACACTACCCTTGACGATACCGACCTCGCCACCGCCGAAGACGCTGCCGAGCACCTTACCGCCACCAATGTTCACCTTCGTAAACATCGAGGTAGAGAAAAGCGAGTTATCCAACGAGGCATCACCACGGCTACCGCCAAACGCATGACCGCCATAGTTGACTGCGACACCCGTGGCTTCACCAATCTGACCACCAGAGATAATCACCTCGTTGAGCGACTGCTTGCCAACTTCTGTGCTATGACCTGCATCGTCCTTGCTATAGAGATGATAAGTCTGTCCCATGTTCGGGGCACCGATACTCGACAGCGAACCACCGCCGTAGACATTGCGATAGATCTTACCACCCTTAATCTCAACCTTTGTGAAGCGGGTCACAGAACCGGCAGATGTACTGAAATCTTCCTCCTTGGTTTGTCTACCATTATACGAAACCGTACTGGTGTATTTACCATCATAGTCAAAGTCATACAGGTACTTACCGATACCAGAGCCAGAACCATAGACATTACCACGGGCCAGCCACTGGATGTTGTTGATGTCTTCCGTCTTCAGGAGAGTCTTGTTGGCATCGGTGTAAGGCAATCCGATCTCACCGCCATTGATAATGACGTGGGCATCACGACGCACGTGACCATCCATACCACCGCCATAGACAGAACCGAGAATCTTGGTATTATCGCCTTCGATCGTCACCTCTGTCTCGTTGGCATAGCCCACGAAGAACTCTGGACTGTAGAGATAACGTGGTGTCTCTGAGATGTTCGGTGCAGACTCACCGCGACAGCCACCAAATACATTACCGTAAGGCAGACTGGCAGTAGTATTCCAAGGATACATACTGTTCGAAGGATCAGTTGAGTCAATATAGCCTACGGTACCACCAGTAATCTTGACCGTACACTTACCACTGTTCAGGAAGGCCTCACTAAACTTGTTACTGCCATCCCACAGGTTTCCGGCCACCTTCTCACCATAGCCCGCTGTAGAATAGTCATCAGCACCACCGGCATAGTTACCCTTACCGACAGAACCCATATTACCACCACCATAGACATTGCGAACCACATAACCACCACTCATCTCGACCGTCGAGTTGCCAAACACCTTACCAGCTGTGATACTATAGATCTTGGCTTCGTAATTCTCTTCCTTACCAATCTTCTTAAGGGTTGCATCGAATTTACCCTTTCCACTACCGGCTCCATAGACGGAGTGATTTATCAGACCTCCCGAAATAGTCAGTTTGGTATCGCCCATCACATGGCCATCTTCACCACCGCCATAGACGGCACCAGCGATGCATTCACCCTCGGGATCATAGGTCGTTAGAGTGGAACCGTACGCAATCTTCACGTCAGTAGAGCCTACGTTCGCACAGAACAGATAGTCCTTGTAGTCGCCCGCAAGTCCCTTGCCAGCGCCATACACATCACCATTATCTGTAAGAGCCGCATCTTTGTCACTACCCTTGAGACCCAGACGTCCACCTGTGATGTTGACATGCGTTGCACCCTCAAAGCCTTCTACATATTTAAACTCGTAAGGCCAGCTTAAAGCGAACTCCTTGGTTTCATCCCCGTGCTTAACGATGTTCTCATAATAATACGTTTTTCCTTTAATTGGACCTATTTTCACCTTGTCAGCCGCAGGTTCAGATGTTGTCTCTTTAGCTCGATAGTCAATGATACCCACAGAGGCCATCTCGCCACCGCCATAGACGCTCTTTCTGATATAACCGCCACTGACATTCACCGTCGTACTCTTACCCACACAACCAGCGAACTGCATTGGTGTATAGGCATAAGTATTGTTGGTGCCAGATTCATTCTTGGAGAAGATGGTATAGTTTTTATCTTCACTACCATAACCACCACCATAGACATCACGCCTAATGGTACCTCCACTGACTGTCACTTTGGCATCATCACGGACCGTACCCAACTCACCGCCACCATAGACGTTACGCCAGATGGTCGTGTTGTCACCACTGACATTGACTTCGGTACTCTTCACCTGAGCCATCAAAGGCCAGATTTCACTGCGTGTGCCATCCAAAAGATCCAGACGTCCCATCGATCCGCCAAAGACATTTCCGCTATATTTCGCACCATCACCGGTGGCATTTTCGTTACCAATCGTACCACCCTTGATATTCATAATGATGTGTCCGCGGCCTTTGTTGAAGAACGATGAGGCAGGTTCTGTACTCGGGTTCTGATAAGAACCGTCATACTCTGTATCACTACGCATCACGCCATAGCCTTCCTCCGTCGTCAGATACAAGCCATAGCCAACAGATGCCAGACGTCCACCACCATAGACGGATCCGAGCGTCTCGCCACCCTCGATGTTAACCTCAACAGAGCCACCCACGTTACCTGCTGTCAAAGCCTCGCCACCGAATCCACGGCCACCACCGAATACGTGACCATCGTAGAACGATGTACCTCTCGTACCAATCGTCGGACCTGTCTTATCAGTCTTACCAATAGTCACCGTCACGTTTCTCAATACGTGACCGTCTTCACCGCCACCATAGACAGAACCATATATTCTACCGCCCTCAACCTTAACAACAGCATCATTCACATTCGTCTCCTTGTTAAAGAAAATACGCTGGTCACCCTTACCTGCACCGAAGAGATAACCTGTAAGGGGGTGTTTGACAATATCCGCATCAGTACGCGGTACACCTATCGTACCACCAGTCATCGTAATCTTGGCAGTACCCAATACATTGGTAGCCTCACAACCACCATAGACATTAGTCAGGACATGGCCACCAGTAATTGTCACGTTCGTATTACCTTTCACCATTCCTGCGGTACTGATATACTGGCTCTTACCTTCTAAGGTATCAAAGTATGGTATACAACCTGAGCCACCACCGAATACGTTACCATAGTAGGTGTGACCGTCAGTAGCAATGTTGGCACCACCCTCAGCATAGCTTGTATGGGTCTCATCATAATAGTACTTACCATCAGCATCGTTCTTATATGTCGCATATGGATCGTAAGGTGAATATGGTGCCTCATATTTCCAGCTTGCACACTCGGCAAGTGACTCAGAAGCCCATTCGCCCTCATTATAACGGCGATTTACACCGTTACCGGCACCAATCTGACAATCATCCTGGATCTTCACATCAGTATCGTACTGTACAATACCATTCTCACTGCCACCATATACAGCCCCCTTGACGAAGGCATGGTCACCGATGGTCAAGTCAGTATTTGTGGCCAAACCCAGCGTCTGAACGAATTCAAAATATTTGGCCTCCGTATCGAAATACTCCCAGGTGTTAACGCCGTCCTTCTCAATCATACGTTTGGGCATATGATCATCATCAGCAACTGTGTAGTCATACACCTTAGGCAGTACGCCCTTACCGGCACCGAATACATAGCCTGTGTCGTCAGGACCACCAGCCTTTGTCATCTGCATTTCGTATTCAGGTCCTATCTCGGCATTGCCTGTGATGGTGACCTTACAATTGCCACTGGTGCTGTTCGCCAGTGCATACGGCATACCGATTTTCACGCCATGTTCAGCAGCTTCTGCCTCCGTCTTGGCCACTTGATATCTGGCAACAGAGGCTATCTGACCACCGCCATAGACACTCTTTCTCACCTTGGCATTACCCTGAACAGTAACAGTCGTGTTACCACGTACCAGAGCAGAGTAGCCGTGTGTCTCAAGACCCTTACCGGCACCGAACACGTTACCCTTGATAACGGGAGCGCTGGTTCCAGTCTCGAGTCCTATCGTCACCACAGTGTTCTTCTCCACGCGGCCAATCTCACCACCACCATAGACGTCACCACACACCGTACCATTTCCGATGGTGACATTTGTCCCGCCTTCTGGATGAGCTACGCCATCACCGTCTTCTCCAATCATGGCTTTCTCACAGGTGAAGGTGTCAGCTTTACCCTTACCACCACCAAACACGTTGCCAGTGATATAGGCACCCTTAACTTCTTTGTCGCCACTCATAATATAGGTAACACCATCTGCTTTTAGGCTCTCATGCAATTGCACTGTCGAAGCAGTTCCAATATTCACATGAGTATTACCCTCAACATTAGCCTCGTTACCACCGCCATAGACATCACCAATAATACCCAGATTATTGGGGTTGTCATCAGATGACAGTCCCTTGGCTGTCATAACGGCAGGAACACCCTTTTCGGAATCATTGGCAAATGCGCCAGGAATCATGTTGATGTTCACAGTCGGATCTGCATGCATGATGGCTCCCGTACCCAGACCGCCACCAAACACCTTGCCAATGCTGGTACAAGAAACGACATTCAGCACGGGCTGTGCGTATGGGAATGGATGTCTTTCATCCTCATTTGAAGGATTCCCAACAGGTGCTATATAATTCGGATCGGTCTTGGCTACAGCCTCCATAGCAGCCGTTCTTGGCTGAAGATCAGGATTCTCTTCCGTTCCATTATTATAATAGCCATATATTGAGTATGCAGCCTGGTTTCCACCAAGATAAAGTGAATCAATCTTGATAGGATTACAGCCAGTCTCCTCAATATTCAGAATAATATGTCCCCTGATGACACCGCCCAAGTTGTTACCACCGAACACCTGACCAAAGGTTCCACTGGTAATGGTCATTTCGACGTTTCCGTTTACATTCGCATTATCAGCACCGCCAAAGACCAGAGGAGTCTTCGTCGTCGGCTTACAGCCTAAGATCATGATCAAATCGCCATTGACATCGGCATTCTTTCCTGCACCGACAAGCTTTTCTACGTCCAATGGACAATCAGAACAATCTGCAGGTCTATCATCAGCTGTATTGATAGATACACTTCCTACAATAGTACCCTTCTCATTACTACCACCGTATGCCTCATGGATAAGTCCACCTTGCAACAGCGTGTTCGTATTACCATTGACATTGGCACCGGGGTTTTCAATCCAATTGGCACCTCCGTCCAGCGTATAGTCGTCCTTACCGTTACCACCACCATACACTTCTCCAATCTCGTATGCACCGTTTACAAGCACATCCGTTGCAGGAACCTCAGCGGCATTACCACCACCATAAACGCTGCGAATGCTGACATCACAACCGTTAATGATAACGTTGGTAGAACCGCCAACTGTTTTGCCTGCCAGGTTACCACCACCATAGACGGCAGCCACATGATAGCTATGTTTCGATGCGTCCTCACTCTTGAGATTACCAGAAGCGGTCTTTTCGGTATTACCCTTCATTGTTTTATTGACTGTCA
Organism: Prevotella sp.; assembly: GCA_016286575.1. Taxonomy (GTDB): domain Bacteria; phylum Bacteroidota; class Bacteroidia; order Bacteroidales; family Bacteroidaceae; genus Prevotella. The sequence continues at coordinate 67,394 of JAEETB010000002.1, read as the reverse complement.
CCGTCACATTGCCTTGCGGTGAACCGTTCAGGTTGTTACAGCCAAACACACGACCACTCTTGACGATACCAGCATGAGTACCTTCAGAATATTTATTGACTTCGAAGGCTGTCGCAGTAGTCCTTTCAGCATTACCCAGATTCACAGCGACATCGCCAAAGACCTTAGCCTCAATAGCTGTAACACCAGTAGCTGCCAGTCGTCCCAGACCACCACCGTATGCATCACCACCAATGAGTCCGCCAAACAAGTTGACTGTTGTTGTAGGATGAATGGTTTCCGTTACTCCGTCACCGTCGAGATCAACTAAGCTTGTCGTGTTCGAATTGGCCAATGAACCGCCACCATACACATCCTCGTTAATCTTTCCGCCATTGATGTTGACAATGACACTGCCCTTCGTAAGACCTAGCTCACCGCCGCCAAAGACGGAGCCACCGATGGAGGCATTCCCGTCAATGGCCACTTCGGGATGGGTGGCCAAAGCCAAAGTCTCAAGATACGTTGAATAAGCGGACTCATTCTCAAGATAATTCCATTCAAATCGGTCAGCCCCTTCGCGAGATGTCCAATCACTCTTGAGCGTCATGCGTCTGGAGCGTTTCGAAAGGTCTTCATTCGTATTATCGAAATGAGACTTGACACCCTCACCGGCACCAAAGACATCATCTGTAATGGTGGCATGGCCCTTAACAGTGACATAACAATAGCCACCGCCTTGCAAAATTGATGGCATGTTCTGACTGTCAAGACCATATTTGCCCACCGAAGCTATCTCACCACCGCCATAGACGCTATGTCCTACACTGGCATTGCCCTCAACGTTGACGGTAGTATTGCCACGTACCAGAGCCGAGTAGCCATGTGTCTCTACACCAGCACCGCCACCGAAGACGCTGCCCGTAATAGTGGGAGCTGCTGCTCCACCTTCTTCTCCTACTCCATCTCCTATCTGCACCTTAGTGTCAGTTTCCACGCGACCAACCTCGCCGCCACCATAGACGTTACCTTTCACAGTACCGTCAGTAACGCTGACATCTGTGCTGTAAGCGATACCTTTCTCACACCAGAAGGTGTCGTCCTTACCCTTTCCGGCTCCGAACACATGGCCCGTACCTACTGCACCTGAACCTATTGTACCACCTGAGACAGTTACCTTGCAAACACCAGTGTTCTTGTTATTGTCTGCAGTATTGTTATTGCCGTCAGTATCTTTCCATGTAAACGTCCTCATATCAGAAGACATGGCATATACTCCCACACAGCCTAACTCGCCACCACCATAGACATTGCCTTTGACAGAGGCGTTACCGCTGATAGATACGCTGGTTTCTTTTCTTACCAGAGCGAATTCGTTGCTGGTAGCAAGAGTATCACCGCGGGCTGCACCAAAGACATTACCGTCGCCAGCCGTACCGTCAACACCGACTTGACCGCCGCTGATACTGATCGTGGTCACACCACCTGTGGTTTTCGATACACCTCCAGTAGTAACCGTTTTACCCACCGAACCCATAGCACCAGCACCATAGACATTGCGAACGACTGTACCACCATCGATATTGACCGTGGCATTGCCATACAAGATACCGGCCAATGGGTTGTATTTATCGCCTTCACCGTCATTGGCTGTATGGGTTCCTGTGATTAAAGATAGGTCAGAATAATACTTGTCCGTACCGCAGCCACCACCATAGACGTTACCACGGTATGGATATTCAGCACCATTATAAGTGATGTCATCTGAAGTATCATCAGGAGTTCCGTTATTGCTGGTAATTGGGTCACCAGAAGCAATACCGATGGTTCCACTATGAATATTCACCACTGCATCATGGTAATTATGACCATTCTCGCCACCACCATAGACTGAACCAACAATCTGTGGCGTTGTTTCTCCTCCACCAATGGTAACTTCAGTATCATAAACCCAAGCCAGCTTATCGTGGATTTCTCCAATACCACCCACGTCACCACGAGAAGAACCGAAGATCATACCGTTCTCCTTACCGTCCTTCCCTATCTTACCGCCCAAAATGGTGATATAAGCCTTACCCGTATTGTCAGTATTTAAACCCGTGATGTAGTTATTCGTATCATATTTAAAATCTCCTACCGAGCCATAAGCACCGCCACCATATATATTATGGTGTATGACAGGCGATTCAGATGTGCCACTAATCTTAACAAAAGCATTCGTCTTGATAAGACCTGCTGCTACATGGGTCGTATTACCCTTACCACCGCCATAGACATTACCCCATGTGGCACCACCCTTACCAGATTTACCAATGATACCGCCACTGATGTTGATCTCTGTACCTAAGTCTTTTCCGTCTGTTGTATGAGTTCCAACAACTTGGGCTAACTCACCTCCGCCATAGACACTAGCGTAAGCTGTACCACCAGTCATATTGATGGTAGTTGATCTGACGATACCCAAATCGAACTGTCCATCTACACCCTTACTACCACCATAGATATTACCATTGACACCCGTCTCAGAAGTGGCAATACCAATAGTACCGCCATCGATGTTCATCGTAATGTTACCATGAGTATCACCCTCCTGCAGCTGACCATATTTGGTATCATTCGGATCTGTAAAGTTCGTTCCTACAGAAGCTAATCGTCCGCCACCATAGACATTACCGAGTATCTTACCACTCTTAATGGTGAGACTGACATTACCGCCTACCACACCAGCGGTCAGTGCCGTTTCAGAACCACGTCCTCCACCAAACACATTACCATCTGCTGTCGATTCACCCGTAGAGCCGATCGTAATAGTCTTCTCGTTAGCCTGCTCAATCAATGTCGTAGCGTTGCCAAGTACGTGACCGTCCTCACCGCCACCGAATACAGAACCATAGACGATACCACCTGTCACGTTGACACTGGTGTTACCCACGTTTGTCCAGGTATTGAAGAGTACACGCTTGTCACCCTTACCAGCACCGAAGAGGTTGCCAATCACAGGATGCCCCTGAATCTGTTCCTTGGTACGAGGCACGCCGATAGTACCTCCCGACATATTAATCGTACAAGTACCATAGACATCAGTCTGCTCATTACCGCCATAGACGTTCGAGAGGATATGACCACCTTCGATATCTACCCTGGTATTGCCTTCCACCAATCCTGCAGAGCGTAACCACTTACCTGCAGCGTATGGGAAGAAACCAGAACCGCCACCAAAGACATTGCCATAGAAGGTATGGCCATCATTAGCGCCATCATCACCAGTAGCAGCTGCGCCTCCCTTAGAGTCATAACCTGCTGTACCATGATAAGGATCGTAAGGTTTACCAGTTGTTACCGCGTCATACGGGAACGCAGCACATGTAGCCAGCGCATTAGTAGTAGTCACAGGTGATTGAGGATCAGAAGGATCAATAAACTTTGTTTCATCATAAGGTATAGTCGTTCCCGTGCCACAACCAATCTGGCCACCTTGAATCTTCACCCATGTATCACCACGCACATGGCCATTCTCACTACCACCATAGACACCACCAAGAATAAAGGCATCACCCTTGATAACCACCTCGGTCTCTTTAACATAAGTCTTAAATCGAAGATCTGCATATTCTGCTACGGTAGTATCTCTTACCTCACCACGGCTGGCTCCGAAAACATAGCCGAAATCGTCAGGCATCTTCATATTGTCCTTACCCAACTTACCGCCACTGACAGTAACTGTACACTTACCGCCTGATGTCCAAGAATCAGGCTTTCCTGCAGTATTTTTGGTAAATGTTCCTACCGATCCTAAGTTACCACCACCATAGATGCGGTTCTCCACATAACCACCAGCAAAGTTGACGACTGTATTACCAGTCACATCAGCTGCATTACCGCCACCGAATACCATACCAGTCTTCTCTTCGTTATCTGGATGCTCAGCATTGTTCTCCAAGCATTTGATACTAACGCCCTCATAATTTTCATTTGCATAGGTCATCGTACCGATGTTAACCTCGGTACTGCCTTCGATATTAGCCTGATTACCGCCACCGAAGATATTACCGACAATACGAGCACCTTCGACATATGGCTTGCTCTCATCAACTGTTGTTGTCGTTGCATCGTCACTAACGGAGGTCATCGTTACTGTTTCTGCCGTTCCAACGTTTACAGTCGTTTTACCATAAACCACAGCCTCATTACCACCGCCATAGACATCACCGATTGTACCAAGCTTATGAGGACCACCTAATTCCTGAGTAGCAAATACACCCGGAATCATATTGATGTTCACCGTCGGGTCAGCATGCATAACAGCACCCTCACCTAAACCACCACCAAACACCTTTCCAATGCTGGTGGCAGAAATTACATTCAGCACAGGCTGAGCGTATGGGAACGGATGCTTCCCGTCAGTATTGGAAGGATTCCCTACAGGCGCAATATAACCAGGATTAGAACTGCCTACAGCCTCCATCTCAGCCGTTCTTGGCTGAAGATCAGGATTCTCTTCCGTTCCTTTATTATAATAACCATATATTGAGTATGCAGCCTGATTACCGCCAAGATAGAGTGAATCAATACGGATTGGGTTACACCCTGTCTCCTCGATATTCAGTTTAATATGTCCCTTGATGACACCACCCAGGTTATTTCCACCAAATACCTGTCCGAACGTTCCACTGGTAATCGTCAGTTCCACGTTACCATTCACGTCGGCATTATCGGCACCGGCAAAGACTAACGGAGTCTTCGTGGTTGGCTTACAACCCAGAATCATAATCAAGTCGCCATCGACATCGGCATTCTTACCTGCACCAACCAACTTCTCGACATTCAGAGCACAGTAACCGTCCTCAGATTCATCCTTTGGATTGGTATTGATGTTGACATTACCCATAATCTTACCCTCCTGGTTACTACCTCCGTAGGCCTCGTGGATATGACCACCTATTAATAACGTATTAGCGTTACCTGTACCATATGTCGATGTTCCTTTGTCAAGAGTACCAACATCAGCACCAGGATTGTAGTTGGCTGCCGTGGGATCTGTGTGATTCTTTGTGGCACTATATCCATTACCGCCACCGAAGACGTTGTAGATTTCAAAAGCAGATCTGATTTCCACATTCGTCTCTGGCACAGCAGCAGCATTACCACCACCATAGACGTTCTCGATACTGGTCGTGCTACATCCCTCAATGATAACTTGGGTCTTTGAACCGGCTGGAGCATTCGTAGGATGATAAGCCGTTGCAGGCACGTACGCAGACTGATTACCACCACCATACACGGCTGTCACATCGTAATTACCCGCATCCTTTGTTATAATATCTTCCTCATTCTTATTCTGAGTAGCATAAACATGCACCATCACGTCACCCTTCGGTGAACCGTTAACATTATTACCACCAAATATTTCATTAACGACACAACCCGCGGCATACGTCGTCGCCACACCATTAACTGTAGCTTTTCCGTCGCTCATGGTTGTCGTTCCGTTCAGGTCAACCAGCACGTCACCATAGACCATAGCCTCAACATCACTGGTTGCATTATCCACACCAGTCTTTTGACCTAAACCACCACCATAGGCTGCACCTAGGATTTTTCCACCCATCAGACTAACTTTGGTATTTGTCAACCTATAATATTTGATACCTGATTGAGCCGTACCCGTAGCCGCCGTATATTTATCGCCATTCTTTGTGTACAAACCTGTTACAACAGACGTTCCAACAGTGAGGCCAGTAACCTCATAATATTTAGCTGTTAATGACGACCCATCCCAATTGCTGGTGTTCGTGTCTGCCAAAGCACCACCGCCATAAACATCTTTGGTAATGGTACCGCCAGTCACATCGACCTCCACATAACCTAAGGTAATACCTCTCTGTCCACCGCCATAGACATCACCACCAATAGTAGCACTACCACCGATGGTCACATCGGTATTGCTGGTTAAGGCCAGTGTTTTAAGGAACTTAAGGTAATCAGCCTCATCATCAAAATTATGCGACTTATTATCATTCTTCCAATGTATGGTAGCATTAGCATAATCAGGAGTGATTCCCTTACAAGCTCCATAGACATTGCCCGTAATTGCGGCTTCACCATTGACTGTGACGGTACATGTTCCACCACTTAGCGGTTCTGTTGGTAATGACGTTTCGGTATTTACAACAAATCTTCCCACCGATGCTGTTTCACCACCACCATAGACGCTTTGTCCAACTTGGGCTTTACCCTGAACAGTGACGGTAGCGTTACCACGTACCAATGCCGAATAGCCATGAGTATTCAAACCTGCACCTGCTCCGAATACGTTACCTTTGATATCAGCAACATCATCTCCTGAAGCCGGTCCTATCGTTACCACCGCGTTATTTTCCACGCGGCCAATCTGACCACCGCCATAAACGTTACCTTTTACTGTACCTTTATTAATTGTGACATTTGTCTTGTACACCATGGCCTTCTCACACCAGTAGGTGTCGTCTTTACCCTTACCAGCTCCAAACACATTGCCATGTTCAGAAGCGTTTGTAGGATTATCAACACCTATGATACCGCCATTAATTTCAACAGTACAAAGTCCGGTATTGTTGTAAGTGTAAGTCTCACTGGGATTGGTCTCGTTAGTCCACTTATAATTATAATCAGCACTCTTGACAATGGTACCCACGTCGCCCAAGCTACCGCCGCCATAGACGTTGCCATACACATTACCACCGCTGACTTCGAGGTTGGTATTTCCCTTCACACGGCCTGCCTCTGCATAACCAGCAACAGAAGCATCACCCAGTCCACCGCCAAAGACGTTACCTCCCGTGGTCGTACTAGCCGTGCCAATCGCGCAAGAACCTTGAATCTCCACATCAGTATCTGTCTGCACAAAACCTTTCTGACCACCGCCATAGACGGAACCGCCAACAGTAGCGTTTCCTGTCACAGTCACATGGGTATCACTGACTATAGCCAGCGTAGTAATATACTTAAAGTAGTCAGCTCGATTGGCATCTGTATATTGCGTAGAACCAGTGGACGTCTTACTCCAGGGAGTTTCTGAAGAAGTATACCCTTCATAAGGCAGAACCCCCTTACCGGCACCATAGACATCTTCTGCGATATGGGCATTGCCTTTGATTTCTACGATACAATCACCACCACTGGTGTTTGTTGTCGGCAGATTATCTACGACCACATATCTACCCACCGTAGCAATCTCACCACCACCAAAGACACTGTGTCCGACATGGGCTATACCCTGAACCGTCACTTTACTGTCGCCACGAACCAGAGCCGAATATCCATGTGTGTTGAGACCCTTACCAGCAGCGAAAACGTTACCTTTAATATCAGGCTTATTAGACCCATCCGTTTCTCCTTGGGTTCCTATTGTTACCACCGTGTTGTTTTCTACTCGGCCTACCTCGCCGCCACCATAGACAGTACCATTCACAATACCATCGCTGATAATGACATTCGTGCTATATACCATAGCGGGCTCACACTCGAATGTTTCTGAAGAACCCTTGCCAGCTCCGAACACATTACCGGGTTTGGTCTCCGTCGGAGTATCAGGGCCCACCTTACCGCCAGAAATTGTAACAGTACAAACACCAGTATTCTTGTTGTCACTATTGGCAGTGGTATTGGCGTTACCTTCAGTATCTGTAAAAATATATTCCGTGCTTCCAGTTCCTGTATTCGTCGAAGTAGTAAAAGTTCCCACGTAGCCTAAGTTACCGCCGCCATAGACATTCTCGCCAACGGTACCTCCAGTCATACTGACAGCCGTGTTCTCTCTGACATTACCGGCCTCACCACCACCATAGACACTTGCCTTGACATCAGCAGTCGACGAGATGGTAACACTCGTTTCACGAACCTGTGCGATGTTCTCTTGAGTGAGACCCACTTTACCACGGGCAGCACCATAGACATCACCATCACCCACGCCATCGTCACCAACCTGACCTGCACTAATCTCGATGGTGGTCTTACCACCTACAGAACCTAAAGCACCGGCACCATAGACATTATGGACGACTTTTCCGCCATCAATGGTCACCTTTGTATCGCCAAGCACAATACCTGCCAATGGGTTGAAATATTTTACACCAGAGACGGTATAATCATCCTCACCGCAACCGCCACCATAGACGTTGCCACGTTTAGGATAGTCGGCGCCCGTATATTCGATATTAGTCACTGGATCGGTAATTTTCCCTGTATCATCAATACCTACCTTTCCGTTATGAATCTGTACATCAGTATTGTTAAAGACATGTCCGTTCTCACCACTACCATAGACAGAGCCTCTGATGTCTGGATTACCCGATTGACCGATTACAACCTTAGTATCATATACCCAAGCCAAGCGGTCGTTCTTGTCTACATCTGTGCCATAAGGATTTTCTGCGTTTGCACCATAAGGTGTGGAAACATCACCACGCGACGAACCGAATATCATACCATTCTCGTTACCATTTGTACCGATTTGTCCGCCGTTGATATAAATTTCCGTATTTCCTGTGTCAGTGCCTGTATTCCCTGATTTCCTTGCCCAAGCTGTAGGCATGTTCAAAATATTAGTAGTTCTTCCAGGTACATAGGTCGCACCATTAGCATCACGGGTAATTGTTCCAACCGAACCATACGCACCACCACCATAGATATTATGTAAGATGTTGGGGGTTATAGTCGTGTTCTCATCTACAACAGTGTTTTGGACTGTAATCTTGGTATTACCCTTGATAAGACCAGCATCGGGAGTTGTGGTATTACCCTGACCACCACCATAGACATTACCATACGTAGCACCGCCGTACACTGTACTGCCTTCATTGGGCGTACCAATGGTACCGCCAGCAACGGTAATGTCTGTATTACCTGCCACCTGCGACAGCTCGCCACCGCCATAGACGCTCTTCTTCACCGAGCCGCCCTTCATAACGATAATACTGTTGCCTGATACCATTGCCTTAGTGACATCGGTTTCCGAACCCTTACCAGCACCAAACACATTGCCAGTAATATTGGCACCTATGACAGCGACGCCATCATATTTACCAGTTTCCGTATTATAGGTATATTTGCCCTCGCCAAGATGAGCCGGTTCGGTATTCATGCTGATGGTTGTCTCCGTACCGATGTTGACCGTCGTATTACCAATGACATCTGCAGCATTACCACCGCCATAGACATTGCCGATAGCACCCAAAGCTGTGGCATCGTTGTCTGGATTACCGTCACCGTCAAGATCTATGAGTGTAGCCTTTGACCCTGGAATCATGTTAATATTCACCGTCGGATTAGCATACATAACAGCACCTTCTCCATAGCCACCACCAAATATCTGGCCGATGCTGGTACAAGAAATGACATTCAGTATCGGATCGGCGTATGGTGTGAATGTATCATTTCCTGTTCCTGAAATCTCGACATATTGTTCGGTAGTGCTATCCCACCTCACAGGCTTTCTTGCTGTTCCATCTTTGTCTTTTCCATCTTTACCTATTGGATACAATTTGCCGTCAGTAGCGTCCTTATAATAGCCATAGACAGAATAAGCAGCCTCGTTACCACCAAGGTAGAGTTCATCGATAGTGATGGGAGTTTCACAATTGCCAGTCTCCTCAATATTCAAGATGATTTTTCCTAAGATAGCACCCCCTGCGTTATTTCCAGCGAACACCTTTCCATAGTTACCGCTGGTGATAGTCACTTCCACATCACCATTGATATTGGCATTATCAGCACCAAAATAAATAATAGGAGTCTTTTGACTGGGTTTACAGCCAACGATCATCTTCACACCATTGGCATCGGCATCCTTACCGGCACCCACAAACTTTCCAACGTGCAGATCACAATTGTCTCCATTAAGATGAGTATCTGACATATCAATGGTAATATTGCCAGAAATGGTACCTTTTTTATTACTTCCACCGTATGCCTCATGGATGATACCGCCATACAGCACGGTGTGAGCATCGCCACTGACATTGGCTCCAGGATTGGCCACCCATGTTGTACCATTGTAATACTTGTCTTTACCATTACCACCGCCGAAGACAGAACCTATCTCGTATGCGCTCTGGACTTTCACATCCGTCTCAGGAACGGCAGCGGCATTACCACCGCCATAGACCGTCTCAATGCTGGTATCATCACAACCCTTGATAAGAACAATTGTCTTCTTGTTTGTCGCTGTAAATGAAGCCAGATTACCACCGCCATATACAGCTGCCAATTCATAAGAAAGACTGGGATCATCAGCCAACTTAGTATGATCTAAAGTACCCGAGGTTCTCGTGACATTACCCGCAACAGTCTTATTAACTGTCACTGTAACATTTTCCAAAGGATAACCATTCAGATTGTTACAGCCAAAGATACGACCACTCTTCACCACCTGTATAAATTTGGTTGGATTAGTTGGGTCTGGGTCTGTTGGATCTACATCTGTAGTATTTTCATAATCAATAATATAAGCCACCTCATTCTGATTCACGTTCACAGTACCACCAACGTATGCAGCATTATTTGCATCACCAAGACCGCCACCGTAAGCATCACCATAAATCGTACCCTTATTCAGATTGACGGTAGTCGTTTTATCTGAACTGTATGTAAGCGTCGTTCCATCCAGATAAGCATTCACATGTCCCAGAGCGCCACCACCATAGACATCGCCATAGATTTCTGCTGTTCCACTGTATGTAGTTGTTGAAGAAACGGTTGTCGCACTTCCAATATTCACCTCTACATTCCCTTTCACGTAAGTGTCCTTACCATAACCACCACCATGGACATTACCCTTTGTAGTACGACTAAACGCTGTAATTTTGCCGTTAGTATCTTTTGTAATACTACCCTCACCTATTGTGCCGCCAGTAACATTCACCTGGGTATCACCAGAAACTGTGCCGCTGGTATTACAGCCACCGAATACATTGCCCAGCACAATACCGCCAGTCATGTCTACTTTCGAACCACCTACACCAGCTTCGTTACCACCACCATAGACATTTCGGCTCACCTTACCATTTTGGATATTGACAGTAGGAGTGCCACTATACTCAGCCTTATTACCACCGCCAAAGACATTGCCCACATACCAGCCACAAGCCTCAGAAGTCTTATTAATGTTAACCTCGATTGTACCATAAATCGTACCGCTGGTATTGTTACCACCAAACACATTAGCAACTATACCACTATTGATGTTCAGCGTGATGTTTGAGGCCGCTTCTGCTGTACCGACATCGGCTTTGTTGGCACCGCCATAGAGTGCTCCAATACCTTCCAAAGTGGTACCGATATTCTCTGGATGTGATGCATGTCCATCATCACCAGTAACGAGATCGCCCGTGCAACCAATGGTAATAGTGGCAGCCTTACCGTCTGCCTCATTACCACCGCCATACACCTCAGCAATTTTCATAGCACAGGTACCTGTCTTGTTTATATCCAAAGTTATATCACCGCCGATAGTTCCTTTACTGTTACTACCACCAAAGATGTAACTGATGGTACCGCCATTAATGTCAATATCGACAACACCCGTCACATTAGCCTCAGTAGCCGGAGAGGCATTCTTGTCGCCATGACCGCCACCAAAGACGTAGCCGATGATACCGCCATTGACAGTTACACTGGTAGCTGGTACGTTGGCAGCATTACCACCGCCATAGACGTATTCGATACTACTAGCACAACCGTTGATGGTCACAACAGGTGCTTCAACTCCACTGGCCGTTGGCACATAATGAGCCTCATTACCACCGCCATAAACTGCACCCAAAGCAAACACGGCAGGAGTTACTGGAGTGGTTGTATTATCTTCGTCAATATGGGCTGCCGTTCCGTTAACTGTCACAGCTACCGTGTTCTTCGGTGTACCTAATTTATTATTACAACCGAACACATTTCGGGCTGTACCACCATTGACTGTGACCGTTACGGGGCCATATACGTTAGCAGCAACATCATCGCTTTCTGTTTCAGACGTTGTATGTAAATAACCAAGGGCACCACCATAAATATCACCACCGACAGTACCCCTATTCAGTGTAACGGTTGTCTCTGTTGGAATTGTCTTGGTGGGATCCGTTGGATAAGCAGGATCCTGCTTTGTTGTACTTTCTACTGCAGTTCCATTCTTCGTCGCATTCACATTACCCAAAGCAGAACCACCATAGACACTACCATTAATAGTTGCGCCACCTTCAGTCTGAGTAGTTTCTCCGATGTTTACTTCCACATCACCTTCTACAAGTGTGGGTTGACCTTTACCACCACCAAAGACCACGTTGTTTGGGTCTCCTGATGTCACTGCTGTTCCTACTGTTCCGTTTTTTAGTGTCACTGTAGCCTTGCCTTTCAGCACACCATTCTCATTGCTACCGCCATAGATGGCTGTACTGACTTTTCCGCCTTCCATAGTAACCGTCACGTCACCGAAGTTCTGAGCAGCAATGAAAGGCTTATAATTAGGCTGTCCCGATGTACCACTTTCCAATTGGCCTAATCCACCACCAAAGACGTTAGCAATGCTAGTACAGCCATAAATATTAACTGCCGTTGTTTTTCCTGAAAGTGGCACATAACTAGCAACATCGCCATTTTCATCTTTTGTAGATGATGCATTCACAGCACCAAGGGCACTACCACCATATACATTACCAGAAATAATAGCATTTCCACTTAGATCTCCATTTGTGGCTTTTGCACCAATATTAACTACTACATTACCACCGACTATAGTGTTTTTACCTTCACCACCACCATAGACATCGGTCATCGAGCCATCCTTGATATTTATCTCAACTTCACTAGTAATTTCATTTGAAGTGTTAACACCATACACATCACTCGACTGACCGCCTCCATAAATATTTCCTGTGACAGAAGTCTTTTCTCCCTCAATGTTCAACGTAACCTTACCCTCAACCGTGCCAAGGGCATCAAGGTCTTCTGTGGTATAAAGGATATGATTTACATTGTCGACACTGATGGCAGCGCCATGTTGCCAAGTATAAGGGGTAGTTGCAGGGAAGACTCCCTTACGATAAGTACCGAGGTCTGTATAATAATAAGGTTCAGTCTGGAAACCAACACTCATCACATCGACTGTTGGCAAAGAAGCGGAATAGCCTGCCCCATATACATTGCCATTTACCTTGCAGTTGGAAAGCGTTGAGGTAACATTTCCATCAACCTTTCCCAAACTTCCACCACCATAGAAATGACCTGTAATGGTGCAACCTGTCAAAGAAGAAGTGACGTTATGACAAGTGGCCAATGAGAAGGCGACATAATCGACAAAAATACGTGCCACATTATCAGTGTTGCTCGACATTGGCAAGAACTGATAGTCAAACTGGGTGGATATACCACCTTTATTGGCAACATAGCTCTGCTTGTATTTATCCGACAACCAGTTGTTCCAAGAAGTGTGGTTACCAGCAGATTTATCGTTATGGGGGAAGTTTAATATATTATTGTGGTTTCTCGGTGCGTCGCGGCTGTAGGAGTTACCGCCGTAGCCTGCACCGAAATAAGTGCCAAAAGTGCAGTTGGTGGCAGAAGTGGTGACAGTGCGACCAGCCGCCATATTTCCGAACTTGGGACCACCGCAGAAAACATCCACATGGCTGTTGCTGATGATGGTGTGAATATTACCATGCACAGGTTTAGCATGGTTGATTCCACCGCCATAGAACTCCTTGATATCGGCATTATCAATAATCCAGGTAATGTTGCCTTTGCTATCTGAAGTACCAATACCTTCCATACCGGCACCAGCAATCTCTCCGAAGCGACCTCCGTTGATATAGCACTCGGCATTATCATCGTAAATGGTGGCCTGAGACTGATAATAGCCTGTAAGGTAGAACTTAGAGAAATCACCGCCAGTGACAGACAAGGGGGGGTGAGGAGTGCTCTTGTTAGCATTATCTTGGTGGGAGCCTCTGTGGAATTCCTTGAACCATACATTTCCTCCTATGTGGAAGTAACTTACCCCATCTCCGGCATTGTCCTGTTGGGTAACCCACTGCTCAATAACACCTCCCTGTAAGATATAGGGACTCTTTGTCCTACCCTTATCGTATTCAAACTGAGTAACACGGAAAAGGGCGGTGTTGGTCACCTCGAACCAAGCCTTGGGCTGCATGATACCAAGATTGTATGAACCTGTGCCGCCGGTGGTCTTCTGTGCCATACCGAGGCCTATCAGGTTCAGAAAATCGTATTTTACAGGATGGAAAGCCAGACGGCCGTTAAAGCGAAGCATGAGAGAATAGTCCGGCTCATTGTCGCCATCAAGGTCAATAGAGGTAACTGTATAGTTCTTATTTGCTTCTATGGCAGCAGTATGATGATAATTACCCACAAGCACCACAGCATAATCATAAACGGTGGGATTCGTAACACTCTCCGAAAAAAGTGCAGAACCATTACTTGAGATAGCATTGCTCATGGAAGTATAGACAATCTGACCAGCATCATCACGACTACGGGTAGCAAGATTATATTTCTTGCCGTTTTCATAGTGTTTACCTCCGCCGACGGTAGTGACATTGGCGGCAGTAGTCATGGCATCTTCTGTAGATCCGGCTTTAGTGAGATCAGTTCCAGTACCATTCTTATAGGTCACATCCCAGTAGGCATCGGACAGATAAACCGCCTTACCCCAATAAGGCTCGATGGTGATGGCAGTCACCCCTTCGGGAACATCCCAGTAGGCACCTTGGTTGAAAACACGGCCACTTTCGGAGTAAAGGTCTTTATTCTTACATTTGCGGTCGGCAAAGTTGTAGGGTGTTGCTGTCAATTCACCTTTGTCATTGTAGGTAACATCATCTCCGGTAGAGTAACTTCCCGCCGTGCCACCCGTGATACTAATAATCTTCCAGCCGGTAACCACGCGGTTTCCTGTATAGTTACCATCACAATAATCATTATAATAGGGCAATTGCACCTTACCGTAGTTATAATTGAAATGCTCAAAATCCTTATCGGTAATGGTGAGATCAAAACTGCCTGTTACACCAGACTTAAAGCCAGCACTTGACGGGGCAGAGAATTTAGTAGATCCCATCTGTATGGTAACTTGTAGCACACCACCGTCGCCTTCGCGAGTCAGTTTAAGTCCCTTGTTGCGGTTTGCTTCATCGTAGGCTGTCGTGCTGGGAGTATAATTGACCACCGAAGCATATTTATCTGGAGTCTTAAGGATAGGATAGGGTGTGGAGGATCCTATCTGGCTAGGCTCCAATACCCATTTCATCATCTCGTCCTTATTGTCAGCATCGCCCGTAGCCCACCAAGCAGCCAATTCACGGTTACTATTCAGCAAATGGCGGTAGAATTCGAATCGCTGCAGGAAACGTGTCTCGGCACCAAGGGCACAGTTATATACTTTGGTAATAGTGTTATCCTGAATGTAAGATGATTCTAGGCGGAAATAGTTGAAGTTGTTAACGCCGTCTGCATCGCCATCGTTGGTGATAATCTCACCGTTGTATATGGGAGCTATCGAAGAACCACTGACTTCACCATAGAACATGCAGTTCATCACCATCGTCTGAAGGTTGCTGGCAGTGGTAGCAACGTTGTTATAACCCACAATACCACCTACATAATTACCTCCGGAAACATTGGCATAACTATAGCAGTTGATGATACGCGAACTGCCGTCAAGCAAACCCACAATACTACCTACATAGTTGGTGCCAATAACGGAACTACTGGACGAGGTAATCTTATCATAACCATCTTCGTCTTTTTCTACAGTACTTCCTGTGGCCAATACACCACAGTTATAGATGCGCGAAGCTCCTAAAGCATTTCCAGCAATAGCACCCACATTGCCAGAACCACTAATCGTACCTTCCACAACAATATTCTTAATAGTTGCATCCTTCACATAGTCAAACAATGGTTTAGACAAACTAATCACCTTAATCTCTCCACTTGCATCAATATAGCCCTGTAGAGAACCTCTAAAAGGTTTAGTTGAAGTTCCTATACCATCTGCTGGGGTTTTAGAAGGAGAGAAGGTTGAACTAAACTTATAGTTTCCAAACTGATTGGTAATCCCACTTAAATCATCAATCTCTGTAGCTTCTGTCGAAATAAAGTTTGCAGTCACAATGGCACCGTCATATCTTGCGGGTAAAATGAAATAAAATTCATTAGGTGATGTTCCGTCCATGACTTCCAGTTCCGAAGCTATACCAGGAGCTCGGGTTTGACTGGGGTCTGTAACTGGTTGAACAATGATATTTGTTTTTGAAATAGTATGAGTAGCTCCTAGAGTAGCCGTTAGTGTTACCTTATTGTCGCCACTAGTCGGAACAACTTCTTTCACTACCATGCCATAATCTGGTGAATCTCCACCAGGAGGTGTCACAACGATCTTTATAGAATTTGCATCAACAACAGCCCACACCTGAGTAACTCCACTCAAGAGGAAAATCAGTAACGTAAATAAAATACTTATATATCTTCTTTTACTCATATCAAGTGAATATTTTTCCATTCTTACTTTATAATTATTTTATGACCATGATATATATAAATTCCCTTGCGGGTAGGTTTCTGATTAAGCTTCTGTCCGTCAATGGTATACCATACAGAAGACCTTGAATCCTTCTCTTTCTGACTGACGACACCATTTATTACTGTAGTAGCACCCCTTGACAAGTGGAGTATACTAGGATTTCGTGTTGATCCACCTCCAGAACTATACTCGCTATTATCCAAATAGAACAAACCTTCCATCATTGTCTTTCCACCCATAGAGAGAACAAACTCACCTTTAGAGAAAATGTAATACTGTCCCCAGTCACAGGCAACAGGTTCTGCACTTGTAGAGATCTTCAATAAATTACCTTCTGTATCAGTATTACGCTGTTCATCAGTCACACCCTCTACCAACGAGGTTGTAAAATCTGCGTCATGAGGATCCCCCTCATCTGTCAGAAGCAAAACAGGTTTTCCATTTGGTATATAATCTACCTTTTTCACCTCCACAGTACTTGTACCCAAGTTAATACCTGTTACAATATAAGCAGTCAGTCCTGGAGGAGTTGCCAAATCAGTAGTAGCCTGATAGGCGGATACAGCCCCACCACTATTCGGGTCAGTTGCTGTGGGAAAGTCAGCTTTCACAAAAATAATCTTGGCACCTCCACTGTAGTTACTATTTTCCACCGCTGTAATCGTAGCCCTATAACCACTAGCATCAGAAGTTACATCATTGAGGGTATAATCGGTATCCTCTACTAAAGTGATACTTGTGCCGTTTTTAACAGTAACTGTATATGAAATGGGAGTGTCCTCAACCTTTGTCACAGTAATAACTATACCATCTGCTGCCGTAGTGCCATCACCCAAACTTCTCTTAGTGATATCAAATTCAGAAATGCCGCTGATGATCAAATTGTTAGCCGGCAATGCATCAGAGATGGTGATGGTTGCCTTACCAACGTTTGTGTTATTGCTATAGGCTATCTCATATTCTGTTTCATCGATAGTTATAGCAGAGCCCCCTTCTGGAGTTACCGTTACACTGCTAACAGTCGGTTCTATGGCAGACCCTGTGTAAGAGAAATCAAAGCCTTCCGTGAAATTAACATCTGGGTTCTTGATGAATGTGACATCACTGGATGTGTTATTGCCAACGGCAGCAAGAGCCTTTATATATATTTGGGCATCATCTGCATAGGCAGGTTTATTTGCATCATCATATATTGTTGAAGGATCGGTAGTACTCGTTGTGTATTTTATAACGGCACCTGGCGTAACACTTGACATGCTGACAACTCCTGTTCCGTATGCAATGGTAGGAGGCAATACAGTAAAGGTGTTTGTCTCTACAAGGTTCCAAAGAGATGCTTCTACGGCTCTACTGTTTAGAGTCTTCAATTCCGTAGTAGAGGTTTTACTTAAACTATTCTTTGTTTGGTTTGCTTGATCTTTCAGCAACTTTGGAATAATGTTGTATGAAGTGCCATTAGTAGCTTTTACAACTATGAACTTAAATTTATCCTCAGAACCAGATGTAATAGTAGCACTGGTAAAGAATGTACTACCATTATCTTGGCCTGCTGTTCCGTCAAAGAAAACATAGTTGCCTGTTGTACGGTTTCTCAAATAATAATATGAAATCCAAGTATCCGACTCTCCTGTATCTTCGAAAGACCACACAGGATTGTCACCCGTTGTATTTGCAGTTAGATTACCACCTACCGTCGCTGGTGGAACTAAATGAGTTGTCGTTGCACTGGCACTCTGTATTTCATACGACTTATATCCCGAGCTTGTCGACGCAAAAGAGCGGTCAAACAATGTCTTTGGGTCTGAATCAGAAGGAAGCGCAACAAACTTCCAGCGAGAATTATTGTCAGTTCCATCAGACAGATTCAGGTTGTCTGTTGCATTATTGCCATTCTTCTTACTCATACACATTCCCGTGGTTTCTGCAAAATGTATATTTGGAATAACATTAACACCATCTCCTGATGAAACAAACACAAATGTATATCGATTCGCATCTGTTTCACTATCTTCTTTTAACTTAAATGCACCATCAGAACCTTTACTTCCTGAACAATACAGATAACTGGAAGTCTTAACATTTACAATATTGTAATATTGAATACCCCACTCTTGTCCTACATAATCAAAATACCAAGCCATTTTTTCATGAGGTATATTAGTAGTGGTAACTTTAGTCTCTGTAGTAATTGGTGGAACCATATAGAACGAACCACCATCAACAGTCTGAATCAAATACTGATTTGAATTACCCACATGAACAAATGACGTGAATGTAACAACATTAGAATAATCATTACCGACCTTTGCCACAGCTTTGATAATGGTACCATCAGTAAACGAATCTATCGTCTTCGAAGCATCTGTAAAAGATGATCTAGTTGAAGCTTCCAGAGTAGGATCATCACCATTTGTGGTATAATATATCGTACCAGATAATGAAGTCGTTTTATTTGTGATAATAATCTTGTTATTGTCACTAACATCATAATCTATTGTCGGGCGGGTGATGTAGTCTTCAAGAATAAATGGAGCATTTGAATCATTTATATCAGTGTATAATCCAATCGTTCCATGAATATCATTCTTATGATTAGTGGGAGTTGTTGGACCGTCATTTTTTGCTTTAACTTTGTATTTAGTAGATCCTGCCAAATCCTTTATATTACCTTGACAAACGTTGAAATAGTTAGTACTAGCATTCTTAGGTGAAATAACGATATTGCCGGCAGTATTCGTACCTATAACAAACAATTCATTTTCACCAAGGGTTTCAACATCCGCAAGGTGTACACGAATACGGTTTGCATTCGCATCAGAGATTTGGCCATTATATACCATGTATTTGCCATCAATGACATGCTTGATAGTATAGTAATTGCCACTTTTCTCAATCTTCCATAATGCCTTGGTTGCATTGTAACCCTCAATACTCTTACACGGATAAGTTGTCAAGAAGGGTTGACCATTGTCCTCCTCAGTGAAACTATTTGTTCCTGTATAGTAAACCCACCCTTCCGTAGGACACAAATAATAATCATCTGTAGTTTCTTTGTTGACACTAACACTCTTAATAAAATACGTTCCCGAAAAATCACCACCTTTTATTGTAATGCCACTAAGATCTCCTCCTTTTCTTGATGATTCAACTGTAAAATTAACATTTACAACAACATTATAGCCTGCGTCAGGCATGGTGAAGACATATTCGGTATCAGATTCCTTAGTCACTTCCAGGAATGAGGCATCGTCGGCACCACGGGTCTTGGAATTGCCGTCATCAAGGGTGACGGAGAGCTGGGCGGTTACACTGGATACGGTGTAGCCGTCGTCGGGTGTTGCAGTTACAGCAACCTTCAGGCCAGCGGCATCTTTCACCGTGGCCTTATTCTCCTTATCAAGCTCGAGTCCCTTTCCATCGAGACTGATCTTCGCCTTACCTCCGCTAGAATAGCGTAGCCAAATCTTCTGCTCGGCGCTCATGGCTGATACAGTGAGCATCATCAGCACCGTCATCATCATGCGCTTTAACGTCATTCTATATGTCTTCATTTTCATCATCTAAACTTTAGTCCTGGGCCATTATTACTATCCACGAACTTAATAAAATCATTTATAACTCATCCTTAACTACCATTTTTTACCCACTTAAGGATACCTTATCGAGAATAATCCTTCCTACTCTCATTTAAAGACCTCTTTTTTTCCATTTCGGATATAGATGCCCTTGCGGGAGGGGGGCGTCGTGAGGCGGCGGCCGTCGAGGGTGTACCAGCTGGTGTCGTGAGCAGATCGCGCAGCACGCTCCACATCGGCAATACCTGTGGTGCCGGAATCATCACCGCCAATACCGAGCACACCGCGCGTCTTGGCGGCCTGCTCCTGATTGAGATCGAGGAACATCTTGCCATCAGCAAGCTTACCGCCGTCGACCATCACGAACCGGCCCTTATAGAAGATATAATCTTCGAAGGCCTTGGGCTGTACGGTTTCCGAGCCTATCCGCAGGAGGTTGCTGGCCTTATCAGCGTCTTTGATTTCAGACGTTTTATCAGACTTCGGCTCCAAAATGAAGCCTTCGCCAGGATCGTCGGCAATCAACAGCAGTGGCAGACCTTTGGGCAAGTACTTCACTTCCTGGAGTTCGACCTTTCCCTTGTCCGTATTGACGCCTACCACCATATAGGCTTTCAAGCCCTCGGCTAAGCCCAGGTCTGTTGGTGGATTGAACATAGCGGCCTGTTCAGTACTCTCCTCGCTCGTCTTGGAGAAGACAGAAGCCTCGATCTGTACGGCATCCTTCAGCTTGAAGTTGGCCTCCTTGACATAGATGCCAAACGGCGATTCCACCTTCACCGTATACTTTCGTTCTTTGGTGAGGTCATCGGGATCATCGCCCTCCAATGGCAAAGGATTGCCTAGCTTGATCTCAGCATCGGCACGGGTCTCAGCATCGGCTGAGATGGTTTCCACCACCTTGATGTCGTCCTTCGAGATCATGTAGCCTGGATCGGGGGTCACGGTCAGCGTAACCGTGACACTACCGTCCTTTTCTTCTGTCTGGCCAGGCTTCTCCTCGACAGTACCGCCCTTGAACTTCTGGGTGACCACGCTAACCTTCTGCGCAGTCATTCCCAGACTCCACACCATGAGCAGCGCTGTCAGTAACAGCCGCCCTAAGCTTTGTACTATCGTCATCTTGCGAGACATTACTTAATCACGACTTTTTTACCATCATTGATATACACACCCTTGCGAGTTGGCATCGTCTGAAGCTGACGGCCATCAAGGGTATACCATCCGGCTTTGTCGATCAGCTTGTTCTCGCCTTCGATGCGACGGATGGCCGTTGTGCCATCGTCACCAATGCCGATACTGCTACGGGTCTTGGCTGCTGGTTCCTGTCTCATATCCAGGTATACACGGTTGGCTGGAAGGGTTCCGGCCTGAGAGAAGTAGAAACGGTCATTGTAAAGCAGATATACCTGACCTGCGCCAACGGTCAGTCCTCCTTCAGGAGCAACCTTCAGATACTTGCCTGCTGAACTGGCGGCTGAAGCGACAGATGAGGTATAGAAACCATCGCTGACTTTGCCGGAGGCCGTAAGCAAGACGGGAACATTGGCAGGAATGTCTTTCACCTCAGACAGTTCCAACGATGTGCCGCTAGCATTCAGTCCAGAGATAACCCATGCCTTCAGCACACTTGGAATCATCAGACTCTGTGCACTGTTAACAAATGCCCTATAGGAGTTACTGTTATCGAATGTAATAGCCATCTCCACAGATCCCTCAGCAGGGGCAATAGTCAGACCACTCCACCCCTCGGTGATCTTATACTCATTGTAAAGATTGCCGGGAACTTCGACAGACACGCCACTCGTATTGATGGCTTCCTTGCCAAGCGATAACAAAGCACTGTTATTCAAGATGGAAATCTTGGTCAGGCCTACAAAGCCGCTGAAGATGTTGTCACCAAGAGCAGTGACACCAGCTTCGATCACAATCGACTTAACGGTAGAGCCTTCTGCTCTGAATGCCTCGAACGGATCCACAAAGTCTGCACTGCCGAGACTGAAATCCTTGGTACGTCCGGTACCGGCAATGGTCATGACCGTCTTCTCTTCATTCAACGACCATCTCACCGAACCTGATTTCGAATCATCACCGATGTTGTAGAGTGCATCAGCTGACTGGAAATCGGCTTCATAAATGATGGCACCGAAGCCTGCAGGCACCGTGAAGGTATAGTCACGGGCAGCCATTTTGTCCTTCGGCTCATCACCACTAAGTGTCAGCAGATTCTCAAAATCTACCGAACGTGTGCTGGCAGGAACAGTCAGATAGACTTTGATGTCATTCTTGGTGATAAAAAAGTCCTTGGCTGGTGTCACCGTAATGGTAACATCAGTGCTGGTAGCATCAGTGGCGTTGGCTGCCTGACCCTTTACCGTAATTGTACCACCAGTCTCTGCAGTGAACTCACGAGCGAACTCGACCGTTACCTCTGCCTTCGTCACCACGCATGCCATCAGCAGCACGGCGACCAGAAACATTCTTTTCATTACCTTTTTCATAATGCTCAATATTTTAAATGATTATTATTTATTTCACAATGATTTTCTTCACATACCTGCCATTATCAGCGTATACGATATAGACGCCGGTGCTGGCAACACGAGTAGCGACGGTTTCATCCGGTGCAATAGCGAATGTGCTCAAGGTAACACCTGCTGGTGTGACAATGGACACATCGGTCTTATAATTGAGTTCCGAGGTGATCAAGATGACCTTGTTACGGGCCTTCACAATCAGCTCACCACTTCTGAACTTGTTTTCGTCATCGATGCCTCTGGTCCTTGAATCAGGTGGCAGATCACTGATCAGCACATTGTGGGCAGCCTCAGTACGGGTCGATGTAGACGCTGACCTTGTAAAGTATACACGGAACGGGAGAACGGTTGTCTCAGCCGTCAGGGCTGCATACTTAGAGCCCTCGTTGTCGAGCATATAGTTATCTGCGCCGGATGCCAGGGTCTTATGACCATAGTTGGCACAATACTGGTAGCCGTTGTAGGACACTTTCTTCATCTCCGTGTCGCTCACACCAATCTTCGCACCTGTCGATGAAACGAAGGTGAGCAGCTGCTGACCTGGATTCTCGGGTCTTGAGTAAGTATGGTATGGACCAGTCCATTCACCACTCAGGTCGAACTCGTAATAGTACTTGCCCGGGAATCCAATCAGATAAGGTACACCAGCCTTCTGACGTGGATAGTTCACGAAGGTATGGCTTGAGGCATAATACTCCTTCTGATACTGATCGCTGTTGGCATCGCGATAATCACTATACTTATAATAATGATCGTAGAGATAGGTGTTGGTATACTCCTTGTCACCATCATAAGGATCAGTCATCAGATACTGGAAGATACCCAGGTCGTCGGGCGTACCCTTGTTCACATCCGTCAACTCTCTCAACCAGTATTCATGGCCGGTTGTGCTGCCTTGATAGAAGTGGGTCAGCTCGCCCTTGGTCTGTGTGCTGACAGTCTCGACCTTGAACGGCAGACTGATGTCGAGCCAGCCCTTGTTCGAACCGCCTTCAGCCGTCACATAACGCTCCGGCAGACGCTGATACCACATCCGCTTGTCGTCAGTGAAGGTGTACTCAATCGGACAATTGAAGTCTTCCTTATCTACCAGGAAATGATCGCGGTAGGCCACGCCGTCACATACCCAATGACCATGCTCATGATTCGAGTCTGCCTGGGATACGGTCTTATACGTCGCGTTGGTCTCATAATCATCGTAGGTAGGCTCCTGCAGATAATTGGCCACGACAGAGGTCGTCTTGTCTGCCGCTGTATTTCCACCTTGGGTCGTCTTGGTGTAAACCAAGAGGTTCTTGGTCAAATCAACATTCTGGAATCCTACCAGACCGTCATCGTCGAGCAATGGCGGATAGTAGAGACCCTCACCGTCATTACCACTGGCACCAGAGAAGTCGATGGCTGTCAGACCCTTATAGGCCACTGCATTTTCATCGTCCTTCTTGGCCGATGCAAAGACGGCATTCTGGTTGAAGAAGGCCTCGCCGATCGTGCTGCTACCGAAGTAGGCCGGAGCACGGAAGACGCGGTTGCCATTTTCATCACGTTTCACCAGTTCACCATCTCTTCTCAAAGCAGAAGGATAGTCTTGGTGAGCCTGTCCGTCAACATAACCATAGGTCAGCTTCTGACCGAAGTACAGATAGTCATCTGGCCAGACAGGAACGTAATAGGTCATGGTCTCTTCAGCCTCGGTGCCTGCACCGATGGTGACATTCCTCATGCGGATATCTGACGTCTCAGGGATAGTACCTGCGGCATAGCGATAGTCGCCGTCGGAGAAGCGCTGCTCCACATAGCCACGGATACCCGTCACAGGCTCTGTACGATTCGTGGTGAGTGGATAGATGGCGTAATTGCCAGGATAGCTTCCCTCACTCATCGTTTCAGGCAACGACTGATCGGACTGCAACGGCAGATAGTAATACTTCTTGTCTAAGCTGCCACTGGACGTGTTGTCGTATTGACGCTTGTTGAGTAAGAAACCGTTCAACTTGTAGGCCACCTCACCACCGTAGAAGGCTTTCTGTGACATCGCCTTGGTGCCGTCATAAGCGGTATAGGCATTCGTCTCGGGATAGTAGCAGTTCACCATCTGGTGACTACCGGCAACACCACGGGTAGGATTACCGATGATAGCCTTCGTACCAGCAGCGACAGTACCTGTGGTGCTTACCCAACAGTTCTCGGCATAGCCGTCGCCCTGCTCGGCAATACCACCTCCGGTAAACGAGCCTGTGACACCGAGGTTATAGACACTGCCACAGAGGCTGCCGAAGAGTGAGCTCGAAAGTCCTGTTATCGTATGACCGTCGCCGTGCAGGTCTCCCTCGAAGCAGTTACCCTCACCGCCAATGCCGGTCCATGCACTGCCGCTATGGTCTAAGTCGGTACGCAGGATGATGTCGAGATTGTCACAACCCTTGATATAGCCTGTGGCCTTCTCGTCGAAGAGTTTCTTCAACAGATCGAGACCGTTCTTGGGTTCGGCATCCTTGCTATAGTCATTGATGTAGACCTTGCAGTTGCGGTCCACGTCGCTTCGGTCGATGTAGAGAAGATTCGGGTCATCCAGTACTTCGGCCAGATCATGATAGTTGGCGACACGCAGAGGTACCGCGTTAGAATAGGTCTTGCCCAGATAGGTCTTCGAATAGAAGGTCACATAGTGCTTCTGGTTCTGATAGAAGTAAACGGGCGTATTGTTATTCTCGAAAGGCGCACCATTGCGGTGGTTTTCAGCATCATCCTGCGATGTGTAGATCTCCCAACCACTAGTGAGTACCTCGTAGAGTCCTGGGTTCACCTCAGGTGCCTTCAGACCCACCACATTGCCGGGCAGTACAACCGCCGGCTGACTGAGCTGGCCAATCTGCGGTACACCGCTCTCCAAGTCGAGATGGACGTTGATGACGTGCAGCTCGTTGTTGAGCTTCACACTGCCGTCGTCCTCATCCTCATAATAGGTATATTGATAAACCACGGTGATGATCTTCTCCTTCATCACATCGTAGGCATTTGACTCACGACTGACGTAGAGCGTAGTAGTCTCAGTTGGTTCCTCACCCTGGATGATGAAGTACTGCTGGTAGTTGGGCACGACACCATATTCGGCCTTGGTTATCGTAGTACCCTTGCTGACAGTTGAACCGTTCTCGGCTACATAGTCCTCGTAACAGTAGTACCACTCACCTGCTGTGGGGAACCTGACAGCTTCCACATCACTGGCATTGGCATTGTAGACGTCAGCATCAACCACCTGACCACGACCGTATGGGGTACCGAGATAGACAAAGTGATTCTTGGCGATATAGACATCGTCACCGTTGTTCTTGGTCTCCACATGGGTATAGTGGCGTTTGTCGTTGCGGATCGTCTCAAACTCCTTGTTGCTGAGAACGGCTCCATCGGCCAAGTTGCTGCCATTGAACTTCACGTCAACACCCTGTTTCTTGAACACTGCCTGATATTCAACATCTACCTGGTCGGTGTAAGGTGCATGGAAGGTAGCCACCGTTTCCTCATGCGACGGAGACGTGGTGACATTCGGATCAACAGTCAGATAATCGGTATCCGTCAACAGGTCGAGGGCATCGAAGTTATAGCTGAACTTCTGACGATCAGCTGTCGGCAGTGAGCTCCAGGCCTGAATAGCACTGTAGTTCGTACCGGTATCGAAGCGCTGACCACCGTATTCGCCATCCTGTGTACAGATATAGGCCGGTGTGAGGGCGGCATCGATCTCGGCATCTGTAGCTTCTTTGCTACTGATGGCCTTCAATGCGGCAATCTCTGCAGCTGTCTTCAACTCACCGTAGAGCAGATAGTTCTCATTGGTCAGCTTCACGGAGTTCGTACAGTACCAGGCTTCGGCGAAGGAATTCTTATAGGTGCCGATATTGTCATACTCGGTCTTGGAGATGGCGGTACCGGCGTTAACCGTCTTGGTCGTACCGTTATAAGTATAGGTGACAGTCTCTGTGGCTACGTATGCCTTTTCCATCTTCTCCTTGCCTTCACCGGCATTATCATAGGTTTCCTTCGTAACTACCTCACCGGCTCTGTACGACCGTTTGCCATAGACACCCGTCTCGGTAGGCGTGAACGTCGGACCCTCGCGCCATGCATCGATAACGGCCTGCCTCTGGGCATCGCTCATGCCGTCGGTGAACTTAGCCTCATATTCGCTCTTCATAATCTTGCCTTCGCTGCTGCTGCCAGTCTGGGGTGAGTAGTAGTCATCCCATATCTTCGGCGTGTTCATATCGAAGGTGAGCAGATAGCCCGTCTCGTGACTGATATTGTTCGATGAGCGGAAGGCGAAAGTCTTGCCGATGTCATGGCCATCGTCATCCTTGAACTTTTCGCCCTTGCTATCACGGATATCATGATTGTTGGCCATGAACAGATCGTAGTCGCGCTGATCCATGACGTATGTGCCTGGCTCATATTCCACACCGTCCACATTGACGGTGACACAGTTCACATAGGTCTCGGTCACAAAATACTGACGGTCGCTGGCCGACAACTGGTGCCAATCCCACCATGAGATGACATCGTTCAGACCATAGCTGTCACTCTCGTTATTCACAAAGACCTTATCGATAGGCTTGCCGTCGTTGCCCATGGTTCCAATCTTCACCGGCGTACCGTTCTTATCGGTCTTATAGGCATAGAGGTTGGGCTTCACATTGAGGAGCTGCAGCTTACCGTTCGAAGCGGCAGTGATGGTCAGCGGCAGGTGAACTTCCTTCGAGTAGGCATTAGCCGATCCCGTATAGGCAGATACCTTCTGATCATAGATATAGACCTCACCCTTCACATACCAGTAGTGTGCCTCGGAATAGTTGGCTGAGCCGATGACGTAGGAATTGTTCGTAGGATAGCAGTCATCAACGATGCGCTTCGATGGATGGATGAAGTTACCGGAGGTATGCCACTCCATCGTCTGGTATACATGGGAATTGTCACCACTGATGACATAGGAACCAGCCGACTCCGACCAGTCACCTTCCTGGTCGAGCGAGTACCGATAGCGCTTATAAGTACGGGCCTCATCGGGCTGCTTGCCACCTTCTGACTTAGGCTTGTTATACTCTGACAGGAGCACATTACTCTTATTAGGATAGTACATGGGCACGCGGTGCTCGTTCTTGGCATAGACGAAACCACCACCAACCATGTCTTTCTTCACATTAATCAGGTCGAGCTCAACCACACCAGTCACATAGCCATATTCTTTATGTTCCTTCGTACTGTTCTCAGTGAGCAACTCCAGGAACACACCCGAGGCCAGTGCCACCTGATTGGAGCTTTGACCCTTGTTACGATCGCTGCTGGTATGCTTCGACGACTTATATGAATAATAGGTCGTACCATCTGTGGAAGTGATGCCATCGCCGTTGACATAGTCACTACCGAACTTTACGTCACTCGTGAGGTTACCGAGGTAGTTCACAAGACTATAGATGCCAAAGTAATTGCCGTGAGTGGCATCTTCGCTCTTTTCACCGCTTCTGGCAGAATGCTGACGGTTAAGTGACAGCTCACCCACACGGTTGATGGTGTAGTCGATGGCCTCGCCTACCTCAGCCACACGGTCCTTGGCACCCTGCAGTACCATGCGCGAGCCAAATACGCCGCAGAGATCGGCACGCTGGATCGTATTCAACAAACGACCGGCATAGATAGAACAGAAGCCATAAGGCTCGAAGCTGGCCTTCACCTGACTGGCGATGGCCTCGTTGCTCAACAGTTTCAGATACTCCTCCTCTGTCAGGCGCTTGTCCTTCTCATAGAACACACCGCCAATGGTGACATCGGCCAGACACTTGTATTCCAGCTGGAAGTAAGCACGCTCACGGTTCGAAAGACTACGATATTCATCGATACTGATGGTCTGCTTCAGACCATAGTAGTCAGTGCCGTAGTTCGTGATATTCAACTCACGGTAGCCATCCACCACAGAGAGGTTACCACCACCATAGACACCACCAGTATGCTCGGTGCCCACGGTAATGAAATCACGGTGATAGACATCATAGAGCGTAGCAGTGGTATTGCCGTAGATAGTTGTGGCGTTTGCATAAGTCTGTTCACTGTTTGAGGCGACATTACCACCAGCGAACACGGCATTACGGATATAGATACCACGCTCTTCCTCCCCAGCAGTATCACCGGTGAAGAGCTTTTCCCACTCGGTACCGACATAAGTGCCGCTTTCATTCTTCTTCGGCAAGGTATTCAAATAGTCCGTCGGCACATAGTCATACGAGTTATAGGTCTTACCATTGTATGTGATGGTGTAGCCGTTCTTCACCTGCAGATAGGGGGCAATGACCACCTTACAGTCTTCTGTCAGCTTACCATCAGCACCATAATAATAGATGTGACCGGGAGAACCCGTTCCTATCTTGGCTTTAGTCTTGTCACTATAGATGCTGGGACTGTAGACATAGCCGATATCGCCACCGCCGAACACGTTGCCATAGCCCTCGGCCACGCCTTCAGTGGTACCGATCTCACCACCATGGACGTGTACCTCGGTCTGTCCGAAGACATAACCATCCATATAAAGTGTTCCTTGCTGACCATAGCCGAAGATGTTATAGCCTTTACCACCACCGTATACGTTGCGCAGTACATGACCGTTGTAGATCTCCACGTTGGTCTTACCGGCCTTATAGATACCCTTCAACGTACGGATGGAGTTCGACGGGCCACTGGCCTCAATGGCTCCACGTCCGATAGTCGCAACCTCACCACCACCGACAACACTATTGCGGACAATACCATTCCACATAGTGACATTGCTGAAGTCAACACTACTCAACACATCATAGCCACCACCGAACAGGTTGCCGCAGTCTTTCAGACGGTCAACACCACTCCACACATCATTAGTCCAATACGTCTCATCATCAACTTTCTCTACATAGCGTGGCTCGGTTGTTCCTGAAGCGGCAACAATCTTACCCTGTTCGTTAAGCGTCTCACCAGCTTGCAGGTAGACGTAGCCAATATAGCCGTTATTCAGGGTCAGGTGGGTCGTGCCATAGATGGCGCCACCCTCACCGCCGCCGTAGGCATTACGCTGGATGGCGGGCACACCATTGTAGAAACCGTAGTCAGAAGGTATTGTAGACTGATCACGACGGATACCGATAACGACGTGAGTCTCACCAGGAATGTCATTGGTGGTGTCAGTCGTCTTTTCATCGTGGTAGCCGACATTGCCCTTCCAACCACCGCCATAGACATTACGCACCGTACCACCAGCAATGAAGGCATTGGTGCTGGCTGTCATATTCTCAGCCCCGAAAATGTTATAAACGGCACCTGACGTTCCCGCCGCATAGATATCTTTGTTCACGATACCGCCGAGCAGGGCGATATAAGTCGTACCGTAGACATCACCGCTTCCGACGAAAGCATCATTTTCATTACCTAATCCACCACCGTATGCATAATTACCTACATATGCACCTTTATAAATCAGGACGTTGGTATTGTATTTATTGCCTATTCTTGCCTTCTGTTCGTTTGTGAGCTCGCGATCATCTATCTCGGCTTTCCTTGCCAGTGGGTTAGTCAAGTTGGTGTATTTATTGTTCACATAACCTGTTGACAATGTCGCAGGGTCATATCCTGAACCTAAAGTCCAGGCAGCTGTCCATTCAGCAGCGGTGAAAGGAACATTAGGATCAGAATCCTTAACCTTTGGCCAATAATCAGGTTTATAATCACTTATGTATTTCTGCACACTCTCAGCACTCATCACACCGCCGGCCTCTCCACCGCCATATACTTCCCATACACTGGCGCCAGCATTCAAGTTGACCTCAGTGTACTCATTCCAGGTCAGAGAACCACTTCCTGCACCATAGACGGTAGCAGTGGTCATGCCGTAAGTAGGATGTTTCTGTCTGACAGGGGCAGAAATATTGACTTTACCATAGAGGGTACGACGCGCATGATTGTTACCTCCGTAGATAGCACCCTTCATCAGCTGGTTACTGCCAGTCGGGTCACTAATCAGGTAGGCGTTTTCACTCTGGGTCAGATAATTCACATTGGCCTCATACACATCACAAGGCAAATAGGCATCACTACCGTATGCACCGCCAAAGATACTGCCGATCTTGATCGTGGAGCCAACGGGCACGTTGACTAACGTACGACGAGTCACACCCTCCTCGTAACTACCACCATAGGCTGCTCCTACCCTACCTCGTAACAGGTCGATGACAGCGGTGGCTTCGTTGAGGTCAAAACCTTCTGCAAATGTCTCACCTGCGGTATAGCGCATGCCAACTCCATTATAGGCACCGGCACCGAAAATCTCAGTATTGGCGAAGTTATCAACATTGTCGGGAATATCGATGAGCACGTAGCTGTGATCCTGTCCCTTGTCACCTTCACGATCGCCCGGATAGCCTTCACCCGCACCGAAGATTTTCTCGACCCTGTTGTTGGCATTCGAGTTAGGCCTGAAATTGACAAAAGAATTGTGCAGATAAGGTCTTTGGGCAACACGACAATCAGCTCCCGTTCCTACCTTATATGCCGGATCGTTATTATAATCATAATCACCGAAACAGCCGCCCAGAATATACCTTACCCTACCCTGGGTGTACTCCATATAAGATGAAACACCATAGTCGCCAGCTACCATACCCTTCACATCGTCACGGATACGGGAAGAGAATTTTGCATCTCCTAAAATTCGGCCTCCCAGGTCGTTTCCGCCATAGAGGTGGTCACGGATCCATGGGAAACCTGCAATATCATTGCCATTTGCATCCACACCATTGCGACCTATGTAAGTCTCTGTATGACCAAGGACATCGGCATTACAGCTACCTGCAAAGGAGTTAAAGATACGGCCATTACCGAGGTTGATATGGATGTCGCCTGCTATCACACCTTCGAAGGCACCACCATAGATAAACTCACACTCTGCCATGTCAGAGTTAATGGAAGAAGTAGCTCTCGACACACCTGCAACGCTACCTTTCAGGTTGATATAGGTACTGTACTTCTCATCTGGGCCATAAGTTCCATCTGCCCTCTTTTTACCATACTTCCCGTCTGCGTCTTTCTTACCGACGGCACCCATCTCACCACCACCGAAGATCTGGAACACGTAACCCTTATTCAGATTAATGGTGGTACTACCCCATATCTCTGAGGCGGCACCATAACCAGCACCGAACACATTAAGTGCATCACCAAGCACGTCCATACCCTGTTCGGAGAGGATGACACCCGTATTGCGCTTCGTAATGGTATATTTTCCCTTTTCAGTATTCACATACAGGGTATCTCCTTCATCTGTGAGGTCAAAGAGCTTATCACGCTCCATCAGCGTCTCGTTGATGTTGAGAATGACATTACCATTCACATGACCAGACTCGTAGCAACCACCGTAGAGGTTACCGCCTTTCAGACGACGGACAATATCGGCATCAGTACTTGTTATATTTTGGCCTGGCTCAGTAGGCTTAACATTCTCTACATTGTCAAATTGTTGCGTTGTGGCATTGTAGACTACGGTATTCCACTCCAATAACTTGGACTTGTCATTAGGATCTTTCCATCGCATGGGCTGGATCTTCAGACCCGAGAAGTTGAGCTTCAACTTATCGCCGTGGCTGTCTGGCTCACCGATAAGACCACCCTCATAGGCGGCATTGAACTCTCCAGCATCAACATTGGCCTTGTTACAGCCGCCCACAATCTTATCGTAAATTATGGCCTTGTCTACAAAGGAAATTTCAGTCAGTCCATCAGTCATCATACTACCCACATTACCGCCACAGTATAAGGAACCGAATTGGCTGGAATATGGTGTGTAATTCTCGACATCGTCGAATACCACGCTGGGCATCACCTTCATGGCACAACCCTCCATGTACTTGTCAAAGACATCGGATTGTGTCAAATCCATCGAGTTGAACTTAGAACCTGCTATCGTCGTATTGGCTATAGTCCGCAGTACACCTTCTGACTGAACCAGACCATCCTCGTTACGTACTTCCTCATCGGTCTTTACCATATTCTCACCATTGTTGCCAAGGAACAGATTATCGATGGTGACATACGATCCAATCTTCACATGGGCCTGACGATTGGCTATGTCTGTCAGGTTTTGCAGTGATGCACTGTTACCACCCACAAAGACCGAGCCCTCGACGAAAACAGGTTTATCTGCCGTGCCTCGGAGAAGGAGGGACACCTGTTCAGCATTGGGGCGCACCTTATTGAGGGCCTCTGCCGACTGCAAGCCAGTGAAAGTATCACCGCTTAAACCCAATATCTCTTTAGGATTATAATAGAAGTCGCGCCAGAGGAGTTCGTCCTTCAATGCCGGGTTGTCGGTATAGGCATACGAGCCATTGCCGCCACCATACACATTGCCATGAATCGTAGTCAGGATAGCCACAGTGTTACCACCATAGACATTGCCGGAGATATCGTTACCACCATAGACATTGTTGATATTACCGCCTAGAATTCTCGTATGAGCTGAAAAGCCTGCAGGAATACCTGTTGGATTCGGCTCCAACTGGATCTGCGCGTTAGGCACATCTTTGCCTGCAGCATCCAACGGACGCACATCAGCCTTTCGGCATCCGCCATAGACATTGTCAACTATAAGAGTAGACTCTTCTGGAATTTGCAGCAACAGACCTTGTGGACAGGTCATACGTCCCTCATTACCACCGCTGTAGAGATTTCTCACCATACCGCCCAACAAATTCCACTTAGGCTGAATGGCCATATCTACTTTGTTATTGCCACCAAAGAGGTTTCCAAACTGGAAGGAAGCGCTGTTTGGATAGGTGAACTTGTAGTTAATACCCATCTTTATGAAACGATCTTCAGTCAGCAGGTCAG
The DNA here is from genome assembly GCA_016286575.1 of Prevotella sp. Taxonomy (GTDB): domain Bacteria; phylum Bacteroidota; class Bacteroidia; order Bacteroidales; family Bacteroidaceae; genus Prevotella. The sequence continues at coordinate 33,840 of JAEETB010000002.1, read as the reverse complement.
TACCATTGACATCATCCTCTTTGCCGTCTTTCACTTTGATATGGTTCACCACCTTGCTTGGATTATCCAAATGAATAACGACATCTTCTGTCACCGTAGCCACGTTTCCGCCACCGAAGACATTGACGATAGAGCCTCCCAAAAGTTCGAGATAAGTCTTACGCAAATCAGGCGCTTTTAGACCATTATAAGTGCCACTTGAGGTATAGTCGTAATCACCGTTGCCACCACCAAAGAGCTGACCGATATAGATCTTTTGGGCATTGCTAGTCTCCTGAACCTTGCCTTCAACTTTTTCGGTTTTGGTAGAGATTTTTACAAATGCATCCCAATCTTTGGTTATATTGTTTGTAGCTACCATGTCCAACTCAACAGGCAATTTTTTGACAGGGTTTTGAGCTTGCTTGGGATCACCAATCTCTCCAGATATATCATTACCGCCATATACCTTATTAATAATAATATAGGCAGAGGCATGCTCGCCGTCGATATTGACAAAAGCATTGCCTTTCACATCAGCCATACGGGCACCACCGAACACTTGATGGACGTCGCCAGCTCGAACCGTGACTTTAGTATTACCACCGACATCACCCTCATTGCCGCCACCATAGACATTACCACCAATAGTAATCTGTGCCTTGACTGCCGTAGCAACCAAGAGCATCAGATAGCTTATTATGATATATCTCAACTTCATAACTCTTTCATCATTTAATTACCACCTTGGGATCCTGATCTGGATCAGAAAGCACGTAGAGGTAAGACGGATTGACCGTCAACGTTATGGAATCCTGTTCGCCAATATCTATATTGGTCTTTGAACTCGGCAACTTATTGGTTACCGTACAGTTCTCGCGCGTCAGGTTACCTTTCTTATCATATACGTCGTAGGTGCTCACCAGATAAAGGTCGTTCTTGAGCCAGTCTCCGAAATAGATCGGAGAGATCATATTATATGCAGCTTTTTGTTTGTCTGTCATAGAAGCTACTGCAGCTGTGGTCATGATCTCATGACCTTCAGTATCCTCGAAAATGACCTGTGACGCTTTGTCGGAAGATTCTACAGATGTGGTGGTAAATGAGGTGAAAGGTACCCCTACCTCTGTACCTGCCCCCTTGTTCAAGATTATTACCGCATTGACCTGAGCCTTCTGGTTACTCATCACTTCCATCTTCTTCAACTTGATTGTCCTACGGTCATCATAATCACCATCGATATAGATGCCAAATTTCAACGAGGCATAGATATGATCCGCCAGCAGGCGTACACCATAACGAGTACTACCGTATAAAGGTTGATATTCATATACGCCCCGATAGAGCTTATCTGTGGGTGTCAGGTTTTCAGGAGCACCGTTAACGACACCTGTGATAATACAAACATCGTCATCTGAGAGCGATTGCAACCCCTTCAGGGTCAGTTTTGCCGAACTAGCGCCATTCTCGGAGATGCCAGAGTCTGTGCCAGCAATATACGATGGTATGAAACCGAACATCTCGTATGTCGTTGAGTTCTTCACATAGATGGCAGAGTTCCATGTGAGAAGATTATCGTCTTCAGAGATACCATTGAAGCTCACAATACCTGATTGGACTTTCTCTGCGGGATTATTAGTAGGTATGGCGAAAAGCCACATCGTCAGATTGTCGTAGTTGGTCTCATTTGTCCCATCACCAGCACCATAACGAGTGAAACGAGAAACCTGTAAGGGTTCACCTTCTGACTCGATGACTGGAGGCATCCCACTATCATCGGTGTCAGAGCATCCGACAACCAATAACGCAAAGGCGTTTAGTGCCGAAAACAACAGGGTCTCTATATATCTTTTCTTCGTCATATCTCTTTTATCTTTTACCAATTGTACACTTCGTGGCTATTGTCACCGGGCACCTCTTCCCAGGGAGTGATCTTCACGGAGGTAATCTGAAGGTTATCACTACCAGCGAAATAGCCATAGACAATCCAAGTATGGTTGCGGGAGAAATCACCTGCAGAATTCATCTTGAAGGTCGCTTTCCTATCATCCACATGATTAGTGGTCTTGTCCTCTATTCTGTAATATATCGTACCTCTCATTTGACGATCCGACTCACGGAAATAGAATCGTCCGACCTGGGTCAATTCGTTCTGAGTAATGCCACTGTTAATCAGATTCTCATATTCCTGACCTGTCAGGGATGAGACAAAGGCATATTTTGCCGGGGTGGCACACTGATTGATCGTCATACTGACGGGCTCTGCCAAGGTCTTTAAGCTATTATAGGCTATACCGTCAGGTAAGTGATATACTCTAGGCGTATATTGTCCGGACAGGAATAAATATGCCGAATTGGGGAGCATATCTGCATCAAGATCGATCTTGGTGATATGAAGATCATCCTTCCCTTCATCTTCTGCATCGGGTTTGTTACGACTGAAAATGAACCTGATCTTCGACACCGAACGAACAACCGTGACGGTATTCTTAACATAAAGCACTGGGGCTACACCACCCAGCTCGGCGGCATTCAGCCTGCCAGACAGGGGGAGACCCTGCGTTTCGGAGACAGACGTCTGGAACGTTGTCAAACCATAGCAGCCCTCTTCCATCAAGGCACCTTGAAGAACATTACGCGTGGTGTTTTCACCAAACGTCTGAAGACCCGTCTGATTGCCGTTCGCCAGAACAAAGACATCGACAGCAGGTCGATCCTCAGCAAACTTGTTGCTGACAATCAACTGATAAGTACCACGAAGGAAGGCACCACCTGTCGTATCACGTAGTTGAGCCATCGGATTAGTATCTTCGAGATAGGCTACCTTCTCGCCATTAGAATGTTCGAAAACCCATATCTGAAGCTTATGGATGGTCATCTCGGCTTTTTCACCTTCTACATCACCCACATCAGCACGGGTCACAACGGGATGACCAGGAGTGTAGATGTTAATCTGGAGCTTGGGCTGCTCCTTGGGAACATCAGGCTCATCGCCACTGCCATCACTGCCGCTACCGCAAGACAGACACAGCAACAACGCCAGAACAGACAATACCATCAGCGGTATCATCTTACCTGTCATTCCTATGATCATTCTTTCACTCTTCATCATTCATATTTCACTTTTCAACTTTCACTTCAATATCACTGTTGTCGGAGTGGCTTCAACCCACTTCAGCTTCATCTCTACACTCAATTCCATACGACCCGACAGAATATTGGGCATCACATTGTAAGCCTGAGCCAACGTATTGATGGTCATGGACACCTCTGTGGTATGGTCCTGCGTGAAAATACGCTTCTTGGTATCATCATCGACACTGCCGGCATTCTCGGCACTATTCAGCTTTAACTTACCAATCAAATAAAACTTCGTTCCCTGGAAAACAACCATCTTGTTCTCGCCATAGAAATCCTGACCACTGTTGTTCTCAAACTCCAGGATCACAGTGACATCGGACTGGTCGGGAGCATCTGCCTTGTAATCCTGACTCTGAAGCACTAACGTACTGAACGCTGGCGTTTCCGTACTGGAAGAGAGGAATATCTGACCGTCCTCACTCTGGATATGATGATCGTAGACGAACAACTCAACACCTGTGCCTGTAGGATCATCTGACGATGCTGAGTTCTCAGGAATCTTGAAATCGAAGCCTACAGGATGCTGACCACTGATGATGATGCCAGTGATGGGGAAAGAGGTCGGGGTGACTGTCACATTATTACCTTTAGAGTCCTTCAGGACAGAGGGCACGGGATTGACTGTTGCCTGAAACCTTGCAACACCATACTGTAGAGCATCTTTGATGGCAAGAGACTTGGTGCTTCTAGTCACCTCATCGTTATCGACATAGAGACTCAACATATCTTCCCAAGTGGTTTTTCCAGAACTATACTGACGGATGGATACGGCGGTATTGCTGGTCCGGATCTGACTATTACCATAATAGAACAGTTCCGGAGGATAGGCATATCGGCCAATACCCGTGATGTTCGATGTACTGGAGGTCTGCGTCATCACTGCAAACTGTTTATTTTCGGAATCCCACTGGTACACGGCTGCACCATCGGGAAGGCCGAGATTGCCTGGATAGACCACGCCAAGACTCGTCACCTTGGTTCCATCTTGGGTGAAGTTCGACAAACCGGCACCGGCAAGAATAGTATTCTTGATCTCTGCACAAAGAGTTGATCGAGGGGCCAACAGATTGGGTTGCAACTGATCAATATCATGATAGAGTGCATTAACAAATGCCATGACGTTCGCAGAAGAACCAGCTATCAATCCTGGCTTATAATCATTACCCAGATTGATGAAGTTGTTGAACAAACCAAGCAACATACCATCGGTTTCTGACCAACGTAAGGTTTGCTGAACACCCTTATCAGTATATTCTATCTTAGTATTACCGATCGAAGTGAGATAATCTGCCAACTGCTGGGCTTCGACAGGAATCTTCTCTGTTGCAGGCTTGCTGTCGATGTCGTAGATGGGTTCTAACTCAAACGACAACTTTCCGGGATTGATAAGATCCGGGAACTTGTAGGAGGAGACACCGTCTGATCTGATAATCAGAGAGCCGTTATACGACTTTTTGGCAATATCGTCGGAGAGGCCACTTTCCACAGGTTTAGCCTTTCCATAAGTCAAGAACGAGGCCACACCGGGGATTAAAGCAAAATTCTCGAAATAGAGGAACTTGGCAGCGTTGCCGTTGATGGTTTTGGCACCGTACTCCCGATTACCAAGATCTGTGGCATCATAATACAACGTCGAGAGGTCAGAAGACTCTATCTTCCCCTTCTTGGTAAAAGGCGTAAGACTCAGCAACTGCACAAGACGAGAAGAATGCTCCTGGACAATCTCTGATGACATACGGGTGGTGGATACACCTGTATCGTCGCCACTGACGTCGGGAACTGCCAGGGCGATATCAGCAATGACATAGGCTGGTTCAGGCTCAGGAACAGGCTTTGGAACAACTTCCGTCACCTCTCCCTGTTCCTTACAGCCGCTCATAAGCATCGCAGCCATACAGCACCATATGATGAGTAATCTTCTCACTATTGCTTACCTTATTATATTTAAACCTTATCTTATTTTTGCCTTTAAATGTTCGGTGTCAATATCAAACCCTCTTGCCAATCCAGATTGACAGAGGTACCCAACTCGATACCAGGACTAGCCAAATTGGGAATACCATTCGTGGCATTGCCCAAACCTCCTGGGGTGTTCGGATAAGTGGGATATAGTCCCGTAGTTGGGTCTGGCAGGACAGGTAAATCTACATAACCGTCACCATCGGTATCCCAGCCGGGACCTCCCTTTTCTGGATCTGTGATAAACGCATCTGGCGAGCCGTCACCATCGATATCGTATGGATCCACCTGACCATCACCATCGGCATCCACACCAATGGGTACATCATTGGGATCTAATACATACTTATCAGGATTGCCATCACCATTACGGTCTGGTGGGGTATTCGTACCATTCTTAATCGTAACGGTCAACTTGGTGACATGATCCTTCATCACAATCTTATCTCGCGTTCCACTTACATAATTGGCGGCTGCCTGTGGATTCAGGACGGTGGGCAGATAGAAAGTGCCACCTGCAGGGATAATGCCATCGAAACCCATGAATTGCTCACCACCGTTAACAAGTTCAAGAGCCGCATAGATCACCTGGTCTTTCTTGGTCTCAAGGGCCAAGGTCTGATTGGCTGAGGTAGTCACGCCTGGCTTTGCGGTGATGGATGAAGCCATGTTGACATCATAGATAGTCTGACTCTCATTGCCTCTTGAGGCGAAATCAAAGCCACAGCTGTTCTGACCACCTATCAACAGACCTTTCAGCTTATAGCCATTGCCAATAACTACCTCATCACCATTACCATCGTAGAAGGTGCCGGTACCCATGGTTATCTTGGTCTCAATACGTCCGACAGCATACTGTACTGGCTCTGTTAATGCCACAGAGAGCGTAGAGGCCCCCACTTCATCGGCAGCACCTTTATAGACGTTGGAAATAACACTGTTCCAATTGGCCTGCTCATCGTATTCCGTCGATTTAATCGTGTTGGAAGCTTTCAAGGGCGTGCTGACATAATACCAAAGAGCGGCTGGGTAGACGTAGTCGGTAATCGGCATCTTCAGATTCTGATTATAATTGGCGGTTATGTCAACGAAAATCTGGTTGGTGGCATCCCAACGAACACGAGCTGCACCGTCGGGAAGACCGATATTGCCAGGATAACCAGAATAGTCACTAATCAGACTTACTGGTTGAGTCGAGTCGAGTATGGGGGTAGACGAGCAAGCATCGTTAATCTTACTCTTGAGGGCATCAGCCAATTGACGTGCTGGTGATCCGACAGGAACACGCTCAAATCCGTTGTAGAGCATGGCCAAGATAGCAGCTACACTAGATGACGAGGATACGGTCGTACCAATAAAGTTCCTATAAAGACGGGCCAGAATGAGATTCGTTGTTGTACTCCAGGCATTATCGGGAGCCGAAGCGCTCGAAACGGTCGTATTGGCCAGTCCCGACATCAACTGAATAATATTACGGCCCACTGTATTACCTGCTTGCTCTGAACTATTGGTATTGATCTGTTCCAGACTGAAACTCACGCCATTAGGATTGGTGAAAGTGCCATTCGACAGACCCGTAGCATGGATCACACCATACTTGAACTTGTCGGACATCGAGGTGATGTCTACGTCTGCGTCGTTGTCAATGGCCTTAGCATAGAAGAGGAAATGCTTCGTTCCCAATGGCACATATTGATCGGCATAGACCTTGTAGTTCAGAGTACCCTGCTTATTCAAAGCCTGGATACTACTGAGACCCATAATGTCAGAGAGACTGGAGGAGGTGGTCGTAGGAACACTTGCGAAAGGAATCATAAGGATATTGTCCAATCCGCGGAACTGCTCCGAAGTACCTTCATTCTGAGTCACATCATTGCTCATACGGGTGCTACCCACCACCGAACGGGGGATGGATATAACAAATTCGGGCTTGACACCAGCATTTCCTTCTGGGTCGTAAACCACTTGGGAGTTGTCTTCCACGTCACTGGAAGAACATGATGACAGACTAATGGTACTTATCAGCACCAAACTTGACACCAGACCGGAGAATTGTCTTTTATTCATATATATACATATTTAATTATTCTACAAAATGATTTCATCATACGTAAGACCCTTTTGCCAACTGAGATCCACACTGATACCCACAGTAGGGCGTAAAAGCTCGAGGTTGGGCAGACCGTAGGTTGCCGAGGACAGGCTCGTGACGGTCAACTTTACCTGCGTGGCATGGTCGCGACTGAAAATCTGATTCAGGCTCGAACTGTAGTTCGTGCCTTCACTGGGTTTCAGACAGACCACCAAATAGAAAGTGGCACCGTGGGCTATCAAACCATCTGCACCCCAAAAATCATCACAGTCATTCACAAGCTCCAAGGCCAAATTAACTTCTTTATTACGATCCGTTCCAAGACCTAAGATATAGTCGGGTTCCGTGAACGTTGATTTCTGCAAAGTCTGGAGTCCGACACTCAGGTCTGTATCATAGATGGCATACTCCTTACTACCTACAACTGGCTGGAAATTATAATCCACTTCACGCTGCCCGCCAACAAGATAACCTTTAAGCGTAAAGCCATTAGCAACGTCCACTTTATTCTTCTTGGCATCGTAGATATCCGATGAAGACAGACCTGCCTGCAAGGCAAGGCGCCCAACAGCATATTCTACCTGCTTCACCATAGCCACTGACTGAGTGGACTCCGTCACTTCTTTAGAGGCGCCTTTATAACCCCATTCCAACAAATCGTCCCAGTTTTGATACTGGTCTGCAGGAATGGTGCCCTCTTCGGTCTGGATAACCAAATCATCAGAAGCCACAATGTCGGAATACACCTGATACTGCAGGTTCATCGGATAGACATAGTCGTTGATGGAAGCGACTTGGATATTGGCTCCATAACTATGGGTATCAGGAACGATGAATTTTTCCTGAGTGGCATCCCATTCAATACGAGCGGCACCGGCCGGCAGATGGATATCATCAGGAAATCCCTGATACTCAGGCTTTAACGTAATGGTCGGACTGGTGGGAAGTGGAGCAGTGACACAAGCTGCAGCGATCTTGGCCAGGATGTTGGAGCGTAACAATTCGCCTTGATCGTCTGGACTATCCTGATTGATGAGCCTATTGATGGCTGCTAACATGATCTGAACATGATCCGACGACAAAGCCTTTAAGGCCGTCATGCGCTGGTAAGCCTCATTCAGGTACATGTTGTTCACGGTAGACCACTTATTATTAGGCGACAACTCGGCACCGGTGGTACTCATCAGGTCGTTGAGCAAGTCGAGCAGGTTCTGACCTGCTGTGCTTCCGCCGAAGGGTGCCTCGGAAGTACATATCGGAACGGGCTTGAATCGAATGCCACTGTTACCCTCGTAGGTGCTCTTGTCAAGACCAACGGTCTCGATAATGCCATACTTCATCTTCTCCTCATGTGTCGTAGGAGCATCTTTGGCACGGGCAAAGAAACCGAAATGGGAGGTGGAGACAGGAATATTGATTTCCTGACACATGGAGAGGTCATCGGTCGTCACATCCGTCACAACACTACTGCCTGAAGTTTTCACCTCAATAATATTACCAAGATTAGTGGACGACTCCGTTGGAGCCGAGTCGTAACAGAACAACTTGACATCGGTTATTCCACGGAATTCCTTATCGGTTCCGTCCTTCTGAACCACATCGCCACCCATACGGGTCAGTGACTGCGTACTCTTCAAAGGCAAAGAGAAATTAAACTGGGTCTTCACAATCGACTGAGAACTGCCACCGTCGTCACGAGAACAACCAGTCAGAAGGATAAGCAACAAAACACTCACCCAACCTATCTGCCATATATGGTTCTTTTCGCTATTCACTTTTTCACTATTCACTTTTCATTTCTAAGTCACTATCTCAATACCTTCTTGCCAGTCGAGGGTAACAGAGGTACTCACCTCACTAGATGCTGGACCGGGTTCAGGTTCAGGACCGGGTTCAGGGTCAGGGCCAGGACTGGGGTCAGGACCGGGACCAGGACCGGGATCAGGACCAGGACCGGGATCGGGACCGGGATCGGGACCAGGACCGGGATCGGGGCCAGGACCGGGGTCAGGGCCAGGACCGGGGTCAGGGCCAGGATCGGGGCCAGGACCAGGATCTGGACCGGGTCCGGGATCTGGAGTTTCCGATGGAACATTAATCTCACCTTGCTCTCCTATCCAACACTTGATTATCTTAAACTGACCCGCACGCAAAGGCGTCTTGACGCTGAGCACGGTCTTCGTGATGCTGCCATCGGGCTGGGTCACATAGACGTGGAACTCCCAAAGTGCCTCCTCGCCGGGCTGAGCAATAAAAGGCTCCTCTGTCTCGATGACGGAGCGCGTAGCCGACTCCTTGGATTCCCTCGACGGGAAAGTCACCGATGTGAAAGACAGTTCGTCCAGATTGTCTGTTGCCGTACGGGTTGTCCTGACATAAGGCGAACGAACGTCATAGTGATAAACACTGTCGCAGATGTTGAAGCCCGTGGCGAATCCCGTACTGTAAACACGTATCTTGTCGAGCTGTCCATGCCCTCTAGGGTCGATCACCAAAGTGGCTGCGCAGTTGGCCATATAGAGATGGACATCGAAGTTCTGATCGATACCCTCCAACACCTCCATCGACTGTCGGGCTGTGAAGACGCCCGTGGTATGTGAGTCGATGGTATCTGTGGCGGCCTGACGTAATATCGACGAATGGCAATACTGGGCGTTCTCCAGTGTCACAGATTCATTGTCGATGATGTTGGCCGTCGCCAGATGCATATACTGGCGCATGGGCAGGTTCAGGGTATAGCTGGCCTGGTTGGCGTTCATGATGTGCTCGTCGTGCTGAATACGAGTAGAGTCGCCCTGCGTATCATAGAACGACAAGTCCACGTCGTGGGCATAGTCGGTGAAGATATCGTCGAGATGCTGCTTCAGGGCGTCGGCCAGCCGGATATCTGTCTGCGTGGTCAGCTGGGTCGTCAGCTCGGTGGTCATATTCGTCACCAGGCGTAGCTCATAGTCCAGCTTCGCCTGCTCAACAACAACGCAGTTGCTCAGGTCCTCATCGATCACTGAACACGATACCACCGCCACCGGCATCAGCAGGGAAAACAACTTTCTGATATGTCGATTCAATGAACTCATTGTTAACTGTACTCTTTTTTACTGTCCAAATATAATACTAAATTTTAAACCAGTCGTCCATGCCACATCAACGGAGAGACCTAGGGAATTCTCTGATGAACGAAGGTCAGGCACAGACACAAATGCTTTCTGCAAAGAGGTTTGGCCTATCACGAAGTGTGCCTCCGTCATATAATCTTGAATAAACACACGACGTTCCTTGAGGGTGTTGCCATCGGCATCGTACGGCGGCAGGGCATAATTCGTGGGCCAGGTGATACCGTATGATTTATCTGCTAACTGGGCAGAAGTAGCGCCTTTGATCACATCAGGATCCAATTTTCCTATGATATAGAAGGTAGAACCTTTACGAATCAGGTTATCCTGACCCCAGAAATCAACCCCAGAGTTATTCACAAATTCAAGGGCAATATAGACATCATTCTGATCGGATCCGGCTTTGGAGATATCCCAATTGTCAAAAACAAGTGTATAGACAGGCTCTGACCTACCCTGAGTGGTGGCCCCAGCATCATAGGCAGGAATGGTCTGTTGATTGGTACCACCGGTATTCAGCGCCTGATCATAAATCAAGGCATTGAAAGAAGGTACCGAACCTTTAGCCAAGTAATTCCAACCCACTTCTGAAGGCTGTCCACCAATCAAAAGTCCTGTAAAGGTAAAAGGCGATGAGGTGGCATCAATGATGGCGTTTTCCTCATTAGATCCATATCTTGCCAACTGTATGGCATGGTTGTTGTCCTCCAGATCCATCGCACCATAACGAACGGTCGTCTTCAAAAGAGATGTTCCATAATTGATACTATGCTGCATAGCGACGCTGCGAGTTGAAGGTAATACACGGGAATCCTTACTCCAATGATTGGAAATCCATGACGCATCGGCATCCCAATCTGTCGTACCTTGAGGATAGTCGGCAGAAACCAGGGTTGAATCCGTAATGCGAATAGGACTATTCCCGAAATAGCAGAGCTCAGGAGGATACATGTAATGATCAATATCAAAGGTCATGCCATTACCGATGACCTGACTCCTGTAGGAATAGGAAGTCTCTGCAACATCAAACTGTAAAAGGGTACTGCCTTCTGGCAAACCAAATACAGAGGGGAACTTGGTCAAATCATTGTTACCTGCTGGAATAGTGATCGAAGAAAGACCTAAATTATCAACAATCGTAGAGATTGGCAAAAAGGCTTTCCCATCAGTGGTGAGCACTTTGAGCATATTGGCTTGGATAGCCTCTGCCACTTCCTTGGCAGTCTGTTCCTCCTGACTGCTGGCTGATGCTGATGCAGCAATATTGATATGAGGATAGAGATCTGACAACATCTGTTGTACCGCTGAACCTGAACCTGCACGGAACTCATCCTGATAAACTGTATTCAGGGTCACAAACAGATTGGATAGAGTTTCACCCAAACCACATATGGCTACCACAGGATTACTCGGGTCTTTATCGTTGGCCGAACTGGATTTCTCTTGTAAAATACCAGTGCTGGTCACTGATGCATAGTCCGACCATTTGATGGTGACACCATCTTTGGATATCTGAGTTTGCACTATCGTGTTCAAAATAGTAACCATCAAAGATTCATAGTGACTAAACACGGTCTTATTATAGGTTTCTGACGCATCATCAGGAACTCGATTACAAAGTCTGAAGGTATTTTTGCTAATGTCCTTGGCAACACCAAACTCCATCTTACCCTGGGCATTATCCGAACCAGTCTTAATAGCCTTACCCCAAAACATCAGAGTGTTGATTCCGACCGGTAAGGCTAAATCTGCAACAAAACGGGACTTCGATTCTGAGTTAGGACCAACAGAACCTGAGGTGATAAGCCCCATACCATTCAGCTTGTCTGCCACGATGGAAGACGAAACAGATTTACCATTAGAAGGAAGATTGAATGACATCAAGACACTCTGGTCCATGCCACGGAAAACATCGCTCGAGGTAGCCTGAACGTCTGACTGACTCATACGTGTGGTTGAAGTATTACCAGTGGCTACATGGAAATGGAACTTAATGGGGACCTCACCTGACACCGGATCATAACCAGGATTCGCATCGTCAACATGCTCAGTAGACGATGAGCAGGAAATAATACCCATATAGCCTGCGAATGACATCGTAAGCAAAACAACATGGGGTATATTCCTAAGTACTGACATCATGATCTCTTTTTCTAATTAATTATCAAAACGACATTGATTCCCAACTGAGGCAAGAGAAAAATACGATTGCCCTCGCCTAAATAGGCACCACAGGTCGGACATTCGTACTCCTTATACCAAGCATAGCCCACAGCAACACCAGCCTCAGCCTCGATACGCCAAGCACGTCCCAAAATCCAACTATATCCATATTTTCCACCAAGAGCGAAGAGGTCGCCTTGCAAACGACGATCCTGAGCACCCTTATAAAGACCGAAAGGAATCTTTGTGTTGCCGACGTTGTAATGGCTATAGATTAGGTTGGCCTCGATGTAACTCTTATGGAAGAGGGAATCACCCAACCAACGACGGACGTTGGGGGCAACGAGCAGATGGCGCCATTTCTTATTCTTTTCCTTGTCGATATCCCAGGCATTCAGGCCTACGACAGCACCTGCCGTCCATTTGGAATCCAAACGAACATCGAAACCAAGATTGGGGGTCAAAGTTGCATCATAAAGCAGATTGTTCCGGAAGGCAAACGTCTGGGCGTTTACCCTCTCAACACACACAAAAGCCAATAGCGAGATGCATGCAATGGTTATAGACTTCAACTTTCTCACGGTGATCATCGTTTTTATAATGCAAAGGTAGTTATTTTCTTTATATAATAAAGTAAGAACGATTCTTTTTTAATTAAATTTTGTCGTTTTCTTCTAACAATTTGTCATATTTTAACATTTGGAATAACTAATAAAACAAAAACAAGGTTACAAAAATTGATAAATAATAGACAATCAACTCTATAGTTCAGAAATACAATTCGTCCAATTGTATATACAACAATTTGTCAAATAAGCTTAAAATCAATTGGTTAGAAAATAAAAACATTGCAAAGATTTGTCCAAATTACAAACCACAAATATTCTTTACAAATAGTTTTACCCCCCCCTAAATGGAGGTCATTTTTTCACGATAGTCTGAGGGCGTCATGTTGTACATCTCTTTGAATGTACGGTTAAAGGTGACCGTATTGCTCATACCGCACTCAGTGGCCACCGTTGAGATGGTGTACTCGGGATGTTCCAACAACAATTTGGCACCATACTCCACTCGTTTCTGGTTGATATAGACAGAGGTATTGGAGGCATCCGAATACTTGCTCATCATCTTACCGAAACGGTTCTTGTCGACACCAATCAGACGCATGAGGTCTTCACGTCCTAAACCTGGTTTGAGGAACAGACGGTCGCGCGTGACCCGTGTGTCCATCTCCACAAACAAGCGATGGTCTTCGTCGTCGGGTTCCTCCTCCCCTTCTGACGGCTGGCTCTCGGGAATCTGGATGGAACGGAGCTCTTCGATGGCTGCCACGACTTCGGGCGACGTGGATGGTTCGCCATTGATCACGGCCCGACGATAGGCTTCGAGGACATGGGCCAATTTGCGCATATCACGGACATGACGGCGTTCGTTGCGGGCATAATAGAGGATGATGAGCACCACCATAGCCACGATGGCGATGGCAATGCCCGACAACATCAGCCACTTCGTCTTAGACTCGGAGGCCTGCTGCTCCAACAACAGATTGTAGGTGGTCTGCATCTGCTCGCCCGACTTGATGATATGGAGTTTGTGGGCGATGACTGCTACCTGACGACCACAGGCTATTGCCTGTTCATAGTCACCCATATCCACACGGAGCAAGGCCTCACGGTTAAGGGCAAAGAGCATGCGATAAGAGATGGTATCACCCTGTTCGCGCAGGAATTCACGGTAATGGACGATGGTACTCAGGGCTTCGTCGTTATGGTGGCTGAGCTGCAGATAGTCGAAAATGTCCATATCGTCGATGGCATTGCCGCAGGTGGTCTTCTTCCAGGCTGCATAGGCTTTGTTGGCCTCGGTCATATCGCCGGCTTGGGCATACATGCTGGCACGGAGGGCATATACCTGGCGCAGACCACGTTCACGGGCTTTGCGCATGATGGCTGGCGACGGATAGAGAGCCTCAGCTTCTTGATATCGGGACATGTGGATGGCCTCTTCGAAACGACCATCGCGCGTGTACATCTTTAATAATACCCCATAATAGTTGCGCAGTTCGATATGCTTGTTGACATATTCCGTCTCACGCATGAGCTCAAGACCTTCCAGACAGGAGGCATAGCCCCTGTCGAGTTGACCGCGTAAATGATGCTGTTTACCACTCATAAAGACGGTCATCGACTCGAAGGCCTTGTCGCCCTGGGCTCGCGCCATCTTACGGAGGTTGTAAATGGTTCTGATCAGGTCGTCTTCAAGGTTGAGGACGTCATAGCAGTCCATCAGCCGCTTATAGAGAAGCAACTGTAGATGAGTACTGTCTTTAAGGGAGGGTTCAGCCTTGACACGCTCGAAATAGGAAAGGGCTTTCATATAACGGCGCATGTTATAGTTCAGGTCTCCCTCAGCAAAATCAATCCGCCAGGCAGGTTCCGTCTGACGCTCACGAATGGTCCTCAAAATGGTCTGAGCAGTATCGGGACTGGTGATGTGACAGGCATAGGATTTCGTGATGGTCAGCATGGAGTCGGGTAAGGAAATCTGAGCATCGCCAACCAGCGACACAAGTACCAGACAAACAATCAAGAAGCCTTTACGCACCAGCATATTAACGGTTATTTCAGACATCTATTGGTTCAACATGATGCAAAAATACGGTATTATTTCCAATTTAGGAAAGGATTTCAGTTAATTTTCTTTAATTAGAAGTCAATTATACAACAAATACGCCCGATTTTTCTTATATTTGCGCCAAATATAGTCGAACAATTTTAACCAACATGAACATGAAAAGATTGATTGTTATGGCAGCCTCAGGTCTTTTATTATTGACCAGCTGTACAAAATCGACAGATTTGTATGATCCCACAAACGTGGAGCCTCAGACGCCTGTGACCCCTACTCCATCGGAGCCATCTAATGATATCAGTGCTAATGTCCAGAAAGTCTTCGGCGTTACTTTCGACCCCAATCACGATTGGAGCAGTACCGTTAATGGTCAGGTGAAAATCATCGCCAACTCAACGATCAAAAAGGTACAGGTTCTAGTCTGCGTCAGCGAAATAGGCGAGGAAGGAGAAACAGTTACCTCGATGAGAATCTTAAATGAGGCAGAATTGAACGGTGAGACCACCATCACTCTGTATTATGATGCCCCTAAAGACAATCTCGGTATCTATGTAGCCTTCATCAATGGAAGCAAGCAGATTTTCAAAAAGGTGGAGGGAAACACAGTTAATATCGCAGACGCAGCGAAAACCAGAGGTGAAGATTGGGAACTGCCAGAAGCTCTTGGTCTGACCTTGCCAACTGGAGAATTCACGATTGCAGGCAGTATTGATTCTTATGCCAGCCAAAGAGGATGGGTACCAGGTGAACAGCTCTATTATATGAACGACTATTCAGCCCAGAAGATGGAACCGACAGAATACACAAGTGAGTTTGCTGCCTTGTTCAGGAATATAATATTCTCCTATTTCCAAAACAAGAAGGAGAATCTTCCTTTAGTAAAGAGAAGTGGTTATTATAATGAAAAAGCCTATCCATTCACCACTGGAAACGAGCCCATTATCATCTCGCCAGTATATAAGTGTGATGGTTCTTTGAAAACTACTACTGGTTATGGATACGAAATATATAATTCAGACCTCTACTACTATTATTTCGATGAAAACGACTCTGAATATCAGGCAAACCCTGTAGAATTCCTGAAGAAATTGCCCAAGTATAAGGCAATTCAATTTAAGGATTTATACATTGAAAAGGAAGATGATGTTCTTGATAAACGTGGTTCCTATGCTCTGATTTATTGGGGCGAAGGTAAGCCTGAAGAAGGTACCATAGGTACATACAAATTCCCTGCTGGCCTGAAGATTGGGTTCATGGTTCGCGCTAACACAAGTTTTGTAGAAAATGGAAAAGCCAGGAAACAGGGTGAGCTCTATGGAGACGGCCGTTTGAACAATGAAATTAATAATTATTCTGAATGTAACTTCAAATCTTCTAAACTGGGTACTGATGGGCCACGTTTGGCATATCTCTCCCTCAATGAAAGAAAGTTCATGTGTTGGGAGTCAGGTACAGATTCGGATTTCAATGACATTATCATAGAAATTGAAAGTGGTCTCAATGTGCCCGAAGTCCCCATTGAACCGGAATACAATACCTACACCTACTGCTTTGAGGATACCGAACTGGGCGACTACGACTTGAACGACGTGGTCATTAAAGCTGTCAGAACGAATGAGACAACCGTTACATATTCCATCGTTGCCTGCGGTGCCTATGATGAGATTTATATCATGAATATTAATACGGGTCTTAGCAGTAAAGAAGTACATAGTCTCTTCGGAGTAACAGACACCAAGACATTCATTAACACCGAAAAGGGTGGCACAACTTATTCAGCATATACAGTGACTAAGACTGTGGATAAGAATTTCAGCATCGCTGATCCTAATACAGCACCTTATATCAACGATGCAACAAACAATGTAAAAATTGAATTGTCGAAAAGAGGTGAGGATCCTCATGGTATCATGATTCCTAACGACTTCAAATATCCATTGGAGAAAGTCTGCATCAAGGACGCCTATCTGGAGTTCAACAACTGGGGACAGAGTTCTGTCACCTCCACCGACTGGTATAAGAAACCTGTTTCTGGAAAGGTTTACGAGTAATAATTAAAAATCCCCGCCGGTTGGCGGGGATTTTTATTTTGAGAGGATTATTTATTTCCTGACTTCGGCGATGCGTCACCCTGCTCGCACGTGCGACAATTAGCCAATTCTGGTAATTTCGGATATGCTCGTCAGTAGAAATATCAATTTTTCTTTTTCTATTTGATGGATTTTTTATACTTTTGTGGCGGATTTCACATACTCTACCCAAGGTATACCCAAGGTGTACCCAAGGTGTAGCCAAGGTCAAAAGACTAACATTACCTTGGATAGAACCAGAGTACTGCTTGAGTAGTGTATGGATAGAGTGAAGGAACAAGTTTGTTAGTAATAATTAAATATTGTAGAAACTAATCATATAACAGTTATGGTAAAAATCAAACAAGTCGGCATCGGCCGGATGGCATCAGGAACAATCGATGGCATCACGTATGTAACTCGTGGGGATGTAACCTTTGCGCGATCCACGCCCACTATGCCCGCACACGTCTATACCACTCCAGCAGCCAAAAAACGTCGCGCCATCTTTAACATGATTCAGATGCATTTGAAGCATCATCTACCTACACTTCGCAAGACGATAACACCCAAGGGAATCGGAAGTTCTTATACCCGCTACTATTCGCTTAATGCCAAGCCGCTTGCCAGAGCCCTAGGGGTGTTGGCGGAGGAAGCGGTGGCAGGGAAAGATGTTAGCATCACTGATGTTGAGGAGGCCATCACTGTCTACGCTGCCGACCATCCCAGTGAGATTTGTATTGCAAGCCTCAAAGGCTACAAGGAGTTGTTTCTAAGCGGTCCTTGGCCTAAAACCATTACTCTCCATGCAGTCAAGGGCAAAAGCACTATCGTCATCACCGTTATATAGCATTTCCTGAGTCACCCAAGTCATCATGCAGAATTTCCTGTTTATAGGGGTTTCAAGAGAGTCAACCTCTCTGAAATGTTAAAACCGCTGAAGTCAAGAGTCTCTTCGGAGTAACAGACACCAAGACATTCATTAACACCGAAAAGGGCGGCACAACTTATCCAGCATATACAGTGACTAAGACTGTGGATAAGACCTTTAGCATCGCTGATCCTAATACAGCACCTTATATCAACGATGCGACAAACAATTTAAAGATTGAATTGTCGAAAAGAGGTGAGGATCCTCATGGTATTATGATTCCTAACGACTTCAAATATCCATTGGAGAAAGTCTGCATCAAGGACGCCTATCTGGAGTTCAACAACTGGGGACAGAGTTCTGTCACCTCCACCGACTGGTATAAGAAACCTGTTTCTGGAAAGGTTTACGAGTAATAATTAAAAATCCCCGCCGATTGGCGGGGATTTTTATTTTGAGAGGTCCCGACACCGAGTCGCCCAACAAAATGACATACATTTGGCATTATTCTGTTAATATTACTTAATTATTTATCAATTATATGTAAGAATCACGTGTCTATTCGTAACTTTGCATATTCAAAAAAAACTAAATTATCAACATAAACACAAAAATGTATATGAAAAGGATAACAACTTTTGCAGCCATCGGCCTTTTAGTATTGGCCAGCTGCACAAAATCGACAGATTTGTATGATCCCACGAAAGTGGAGCCGGTCACTCCTGTGACTCCTACTGAGGATAAGGTTATCACACAAGAGGACATCAATGCCAATGTACAGAAAGTATTCGGTACCACCTTCGACCCCAACCACGACTGGTGTACAACAGTTAATGGTAAGGTGACTATTCTAGTGAACTCTTCCATCAAGACTGTACAAGTTTTGGTGTATTTAGAACATGTTGATGAGGATGGTGAACCATATACATCAATGGAAGTCCTGAATGCGGCAGAAGTGGATGGCCGGAGTTCAATCACCTTGACGTATGACGCGCCCAAAGTCAACAATGGACTGTTTGTAGCCTTCATCTCCGATACTAATTATCAATTAGCAAAGGTAGAAGGCGAAACCGTATCATTAAACAATGTTGCCAAAACCAGAGGCGAAGGTGACGATGTGGAAGAAACGCCCTACACATTACCAAATGGCACGTTCACTATTGGAAAGTCTATCGAATCATATGCTAATACAAGAGGTTGGGTTCCGGGTGAAATGCTTTATGAGTTGGATAGTTATACTGCCCAGAAAATGACAGTTCCCAACTATTCTGAGGGAATGAAAACCGCCTTTAATTCGATGGTACTTTCATATTTCCAGAACAAGCAGCGGAATCTGCAAAAAGTAAAGAGTAGCGGTCTATATAATGACAAGGTATATCCCATCACAACAGGAGACAAACCGATTATTGTGATGCCGGCCTTCAAGTGGGACTCTGGTTCAAAATACGGAAACGAAATATACAACTCCGACCTGTATTACTATTATTTTGACACAAATGCCCCTGAGTATCAGAGTAATCCGGTGGCATTCCTGCAGAGTCTGCCTAAATACAAAGCGTTCCCATTCAACGAGTATTATACGGATAGTGAAGACAATATCATCAGGAGAACTGCCGCCTATGCACTTATGTATTTTGGTGATTCGAAGACTCCTGCTATCGGCACAGAAGGAAGTTTCACTTTCCCCAAGGGCTTAAGCATTGGTTTCATGGTTCGTGCCAACACCGAGTTTGAGGAAACCAAACCAGGAGACCCTGTTAAAAAAATAAGAAAGCAGGGAGAACTTTACGGAGACGGTCGTTTGAATAATGACATCAACAATGACCCTGTATTAAATTTCAGTAGCTCCAAACTGGATACCGATGGGCCTCGTGTAGCATGGCTGACACTGAATGGCAGGAAGCTTATGTGCTGGGAGTCGGGCACTGACGCTGATTTCAACGACATCATTATTGACGTTGAGGGTGGCATCGAAATTCCCTTCGTTCCTGTTGATCCGGAATACAAGAACTATACTTATTGCTTTGAGGATACCCCTGTGGGCGACTACGATTTGAACGACGTGGTCATCAAGGCTGTCAGAAAGAGCGAGACCACTGTAGAATACTATGTCACAGCCTGTGGTGCTTACGATGAAATCTACATCAAGGGTATTGGCATTGATAATAATGAGGTGCATAAGCTCTTAACTAATTCTTCTGATACGAAGGTATTTATCAACACTCAGAAGGGTGGCCAAACAGCTTCGCCATACAAAGTGACTAAGCAAGTTGAAAAATCGTTCAGTCTCATTGATCCAACGACAGCACCATATCTCTATGACGCTACAACAAAGACTGAGATTTACTTGTCGAGAACGGGTGAGGATCCACATGGTATCATGATTCCTAACGACTTCAAATATCCTTTGGAGAAAACTTGTATCAAGGAGGCCTATTCGGAATTTAACAACTGGGGACAGAGTTCTGTGACGTCCACCGACTGGTATACAAAACCTGTTACAGGAAAGGTTTACTAATAATGAAGCCCCGCCGGTTGGCGGGGCTTTTATTTTGTGGGAGTTTTTCATTTATCCATGCTGCTCGCGTTCTTCGAGGAACTCGCTGACTTGCTCTTGCATGCCACGGGTAACGGCGATGCGGCCAGAGCGGGTGTACTGAAGTACACAACCGAAGGTATCGAGGGCACGGAAGAGGGAGATGATGTCCTCGGTAACACCGTGCTTCATCACGATGGTATAGGTGGGGTTCACCTCAATAATCTGGGCATCAAAACGGCGGATGGTACGCGAAATCTCTGAGTTCTCCAAAACCATCGGAGTGGCAAGCTTATAGAGGCCAGACTCACGGATAAACAACTGGTCGTCAGTGAAATAGTTGGCCTTGATGACATCGATCTTCTTCTCAATCTGACGAGCAATCTTGATAATCTGGTCTTCGTCGCTCCAGGCGGTGATGGTATACTTATGTACACCAGGGATGCTGGAGGCAGACACGTTCAGACTCTCGATATTCACCTGACGACGCGTAAACACTGCCGTCACCTGATTCAGAATACCGGCTACGTTCTCTGAATACACCAACAATGTATATAGTTTCTTCTCCATAATCAAATCTCCAACTTCATATCATCAACATTCATTCCCGGAGGCGTCATCGGCAATACATTATCCTCCTCCAGGATCGCACACTCCAGAATATACGGACCATCGGTCTTGAGCATCTTCTCAACGGCGGCAGCCAGATCCTGACGCTCAATGACAGCCTCATAGGGTATACCATATCCTTTGGCAATATGTGAGTAGTCGGGATTCATCATCTTCGTGAACGACTTGCGGCGCAGCCAGAACATATCCTGCCACTGACGCACATTGCCGAGATAGTGGTTATTCATCAGAATCATCTTTACGGGTGCCTTCTGTTCCATGATGGTGCCGAGTTCCTCGATGCACATCTGGAATCCGCCATCACCCATAAAACAGCAGACCATACGTTCGGGGGCAGCAAAGGTGGCACCGATGGCAGCAGGCATACCGTAACCCATCGTTCCCAGACCACCACTGGTACAGATACTACGCTGGTGGTGGTACTTAAAATAACGGGTGGCAAAGAGCTGGTTCTGACCCACGTCGGTAACGAGGATCGTATCGTCGGGACTTTGTTCGGCCACGGTGTTCACGACCTCTCCCATCAACAGCGGTCCTTTCTTCGGATGGATGGCAGGCTCGATCACCTTCTGACGCTCTTTCTTGTCGAGCTCTCTGAACGAATCGCGCCAACCTTGATGACCATTCTCCTTCAACAGAGCGGTAATGGCGGGCAACGACTCCTTACAGTCGGCCACCACAGCCACGTCGGTCTTCACGTTCTTGTCTATCTCACTGCGGTCGATGTCGAGGTGGATAATCTTCGCCTGCTTGGCATAGGTCTTCAGATTACCGGTCACACGGTCACTGAAACGCATACCGATGGCGATGAGTACGTCGCACTCCTGTTCTTTCAGGTTCACGGCGTAGTTGCCATGCATACCGAGCATACCGACGTTCAAAGGATGGTTCGAGGGCAGTGCCGACAGTCCGAGCATCGTACGACCAGCAGGGATATCAGCCTTCTCGAGGAAAGTTTTCAGTTCTTTCTGGGCATTACCGAGTTCGACACCCTGCCCTACCAGTGCCAAGGGCTTCTTGGCATTGTTGATGAGATCAGCAGCCTCACGGACGGCCTTCTCGTCGAGTTTCGGATAAGGGACATAAGATCTCACGAAGTTCACCTTCATCGGTTCCCAGTCAATCTCCTCGACCTGTGCATTCTTAGCGAAGTCGAGGACTACAGGCCCCGGACGACCGGTACGGGCAATATAGAACGCACGACTCACGGCCCAGGCTACATCCTCGGCATGACGGATCTGGTAACTCCACTTCGAGATAGGTTGGGCCACACCCACGAGGTCTACCTCCTGGAAGGCATCGGTTCCCAGGGCCGAGATGGGCACCTGACCGGCAATCACGACAATCGGTGTGGAGTCGAGCATCGCATCGGCAATACCCGTCAATGTGTTCGTCACACCAGGACCACTGGTCACCAAGGCCACACCGACCTCACCCGAGACGCGGGCATAGCCTTCTGCGGCATGGGTCGCTGCCTGTTCGTGACGCACCAGAATGTGGTCGAAACATTTCTTCTCTCCTCGTGTATAATCAAAAAGGGCATCATAGACGGGCATAATCGATCCGCCGGGGTATCCAAAAATGGTCTTTACCCCCTCAGCCTGCAATGCCCGCATCAGCGCCTTCGATCCTGTTATTCTATCTCTCATTCTCATTTATATTTATTGGCACGGATTTCACGGATTTTCACGGCTTTTTATTCCATACACAGATAAGGCAGTGTTAATCCGTGGAATCCGTGCCTTAAATTAATCAATCAATCTGATGCCACCTTTGTCGGCAGAGGATACGCTCTGGGCATATGCACGGAGCGCCTTGCTGACCACGCGGTTGCGCTTCAGCGGCTGCTGAGGTCTGGCTGCAAGCTCCTCATCGCTCAATTTTACATTGATAGAGCGCGAGGGGATGTCGATGACGATGATATCGCCATCCTTGATCTTACCGATGTTGCCACCATTGGCAGCCTCAGGTGAGATATGTCCAATCGACAGACCGCTGGTTCCGCCCGAGAAACGTCCGTCAGTAATCAACGCACACTCCTTACCGAGGTGCATCGACTTGATGTAGCTTGTGGGATAGAGCATCTCCTGCATACCAGGACCGCCCTTCGGACCTTCGTGGGTGATGACCACACAGTCGCCGCTCTTCACCTTTCCACCCAGGATGCCCTCGCAGGCATCTTCCTGTGAATCAAAGACTACGGCCGGGCCCTCGAAATGCCAAAGCGACTCATCAACACCAGCCGTCTTCACAACACAACCGTCCTGTGCGATATTACCGAAGAGTACGGCCATACCGCCATCCTTGGTGTAGGCATGGTCGATATCACGGATACAACCGTTCTCACGGTCGGTATCAAGTGTCTCCCACTGGGCATCCTGAGAACCCATCACCGTAGAGAACTTACCACCAGGGGCACTGCGATAGATGCGCTCTGCCTCGGGATCAATTGATTTACGATTTACTGATTTACCATTTACGATTTTACCGTCTGCCCATTCCAATCCCACTATGCTGTATTTGACAATGTCTTCTCCAAGAGTAGCACCATTCACGCGCTTGCAGTCGAGATTCAGCAGACCGCCCTTGGCAAGTTCACCCATGATACCAAGGATACCACCGGCACGGTTCTCCTCCTGAATGGAGTACTTCTGCCAGTTGGGGGCGAGCTTGCAGAGGAAGGGCACCTTACGGCTCAAGGCGTCGATATCCTTCATATTGAAGTCTACCTCTGCCTCCTGCGCCACAGCCAACAGATGCAAAACGGTGTTCGTAGAAGCACCCATGGCGATGTCGAGGGTCATGGCGTTAAGGAAGGCATCACGGGTCGCAATGCTACGGGGCAAGACGCTCTCGTCACCCTCCTCGTAGTATTTCAGCGCGTTCTTCACGATGAGCTTGGCAGCATCGCGGAACAGTTGGATTCGGTTCTTATGGGTGGCCAAGATACTACCGTTGCCAGGCAATGACAGACCGATGGCCTCCGTCAGAGAGTTCATCGAATTGGCTGTGAACATACCTGAGCAGGCACCACAGCCAGGACAGGCACACTGTTCGATCTCTGCCAGTTCCTCATCGCTCACCGTGGGGTCACCTCCTTTGATCATCGCCGTGATCAGGTCGGCATTCTCACCGCGCCACTTGCCTGCCTCCATCGGACCGCCCGAACAGAAGACCGTCGGGATATTCAGTCGCATAGAAGCCATCAGCATTCCTGGCGTCACCTTATCGCAGTTGGAGATACAGATCATCGCATCAGCCTTATGGGCATTGACCATATACTCTACGCTGTCGGCAATGATGTCGCGTGAGGGTAACGAATACAACATACCGTCATGCCCCATCGCAATACCGTCGTCAATGGCGATGGTATTGAACTCAGCGGCATAACAGCCCATCTTCTCAATCTCTTCACGGACAATCTGACCAATCTCGTGCAAATGAGTATGACCAGGTACAAACTGGGTAAACGAGTTGACCACCGCAATAATCGGCTTACCAAACTGCTCATGTTTCATACCTGTAGCCACCCACAGGGCACGGGCGCCAGCCATTCGACGGCCTTCGGTGCAGACTGCACTTCTCAACTGATGCTTCATATCATAAAGTATTTAAATTTCGAAATTTAGCTGCAAAATTAAACTAAATTCGTCAAATAGCCAACTATTTCGAAATATTTTCGTAATTTTGCAGCAAAATAGTCACTAAAACAAGTTTTATAATGAGAATCAAACTACTTATGCTCTCTTGTGCGATGGCACTTTCAGTCTTCGCACAGACACGTCAGGAGACCATCCTCACTGACAATTGGCTTTTTTCACACGACAAACAGACGTGGCAGACCGTCAGCGTACCCCACGACTGGGCCATTGCCGGTCCTTTCGATAAGAAATGGGACTTGCAGATGGTGGCCATCGAACAGAATGGTGAGAAGGAGGCCACAGAGAAGAGTGGCCGTTCAGGAGCCCTTCCCTGGATTGGTGAGGGCCACTACAAGCGCACCATCACCATCCCCGCCGACTGCCAACACGCTGAACTGCTCTTCGACGGTGCGATGGCAGAGCCTACCGTCTATCTCAACGGTCAGAAGGCGGGCTACTGGGCCTACGGTTACAACACCTTCCGTGTGGATATCACGCCCTTTATGAAAGCAGGCGATAATCTCTTGGAGGTTGACCTCCAGAATGTCGAGGAGAGTTCGCGCTGGTATCCCGGTGCCGGCATCTACCGTCCCGTCACACTCATCACCACGGGCAGCAACTGGATTGATCCCTGGAAGACTTTCATCCGCACCCGGGAAATCCATGATAACAAGGCCATCATCGACGTCACCGTAGGCGCTGGCAGTCCATTGGATACCAAACTGGGCTTCGAAGTAGAACTCCGTGATGCTTCCGGCAAGTTGGTTGGCCATGAACACGCCTCGGATATCAACCATAACGGCGAGAGCCATCTCTCCTTCGAGATCAGCAACCCGCAACAGTGGTCGCCTGAGTCTCCTTATCTCTACAAGGCGCACATCAAGTACATGCAGAACGGTCAACTGCTCGATGCCACCTCACAGAAGTTCGGCATCCGCACCGTCAAGGTATCAAAGGAAGGCGGTTTCCAACTCAATGGCGTCACCCGTAAGATCAAGGGCGTCTGTCTGCACCACGACCTTGGGCCTCTTGGCGCTGCCATCAACAAGGCTGCCCTTATCCGACAGATCAAGACCATGAAGGATATGGGTTGCGACGCCATCCGTACATCTCATAATATGCCTTCACAGATGCAGATGGATATCTGTGACTCTCTGGGTATGATGGTCATGGCTGAGAGCTTCGACATGTGGGTCTATCCCAAGTGCAAGAACGGCTATGCCCGTTTCTTCAGCGACTGGTGGTACCAGGATATCGAACACCTCATCCTCGCCAATCGCAACCATCCGAGCATCATCATGTGGAGCATCGGCAATGAGATTCCCGAACAAGGCGGTGCTGAAGGTCGCCAACTGAGTGAACAACTGCAGGAGGCCTGTCACACCCTCGACCCCACCCGACCTGTCACTCAGGGCCTCGACCATGCCGAGAAATCCATTGAGAGTGGTGTCGCCAAGGTGATGGACGTACCAGGCTTTAACTACCGTGTACACAAATACGGGAACAGTATCCAACAACTGCCTCAGGGGTTCCTCCTGGGTTCAGAGACAGCCTCAACGGTCAGCTCGCGTGGTGTGTATAAGTTCCCTGTGGAGGTGACGGACAACTCACAATACGCCTCGTGGTCGCCCAACTACATCCCCGATGCCATCAAGAAGGCTGACGGACAGTGTTCTTCCTATGATCTGGAATACTGCTCATGGAGCAACCTGCCCGACGATGACTGGGTATGGCAGGACGACAAGGACTGGGTCATCGGTGAATTCGTGTGGACGGGCTATGACTATCTCGGTGAACCGACTCCCTACGACGAGTACTGGCCCTCTCGTTCCAGCTACTTCGGCATCTGCGACCTCGCCGGACTGCCCAAGGACCGCTACTATCTCTACCGCTCCCGTTGGAACACAGCGGAACATACCATCCACCTCCTACCCCATTGGAGTTGGGGACTCTCTAAGAAGGACAAGGGGAACCGTATCGGCAAGGTGACACCTGTCTACTGCTATACCGACTACCCCTCGGGCGAACTCTTCGTCAACGGCAAGAGTCAGGGTCGGATGACCAAGGATCCCTCCAGCCGTCTTGACCGCTACCGTCTGCGTTGGAACAACGTCAAATACGAACCGGGTGAACTCAAAGTCATCGTCTATGACGCTGACGGCAACGCCGCTGGCGAACAAATCCTCAAGACCGCCGGCACCCCCGCCAATTTAAAATTAGATGTCTGGACTCAGAACACATCTCTAACCACTCACCCCTCACCACTAACCACTGTTGACGACCTCGCCTTCATCACCGTCTCTCTGACCGATGCCGAGGGCACACTCATTCCCCAGGCTGACAACCAGCTCACCTTCGAAGTCACTGGCGCAGGCTCTTACGAGGCCGTCTGCAATGGTGATGCCACCAGTCTGGAATCCTTCAAACAGCCTACGATGAAACTCTTCAACGGCCAATTAGTCGTCGTTGTGCGCAGTGGGAAAACACCTGGCACGCTTACACTGAAAGTAACGGATGAAAAGCTGAAGATCAGTAAATCCATTGACATCACCGTACAATAAAAAACGAATCCCCTACCAATCGGCAGGGGATTCAGTTTTTATTTCACTTCCTCAATAATCTTGGCACCTTCTTGCAGGGCCTCCATATTCAGAGGAATCAGTCCGTGATGACGCTCGGGCAATGTCTTCTTCAGTGCCTTCTCAACACCCTTGTCACTCACTACGGGAGCGACCTTCAGCAGTCCACCAAGGATAATCATATTGAAGACCTTGCTGTTCTTCATCTCAGCAGCCTTGTCCATAGCGGCAATCTGATAAACAGTAATATCCTTACGCGTTGGCGGGTTGATAATACCAAAGCCGTCATAAATCAGAATACCACCGGGCTTGATCTTCGGCTCGAACTTCTCCAGCGAAGGCTGGTTCAGTACTACGGCAATATCATACTTGCTAAGGATAGGCGAAGAAATACGCTCGTCACTGACGATGACCGTCACGTTGGCCGTACCACCGCGCTGCTCAGGACCGTAAGCAGGCATCCAAGTCACCTCTTTATCCTCCATCAGTCCACTATAGGCCAGAATCTTACCCATCGAGAGCACGCCCTGACCTCCGAAACCACTGATAATTATTTCCTTTTTCATTTGTCTGTCGTATCTTTTAAGTCACCTTTGGGATAGAAGGGGAACATATTCTCCTTCATCCATTCATTAGCCTTAGCAGGTGTGAGTTTCCAACCGCTGTTGCAGGTTGATACAAACTCTACAAGAGAGCTTCCCTTACCAGCCATCGAAGCCTCGAAAGCCTTGCGCAGCGCCTTCTTAGCCTTATTGATAGAGGCTACAGACTCAACACTCTGACGAGTCACATAGCAAGTACCCTCGAGTCCAGCAGCGATATCAGCCATCTTCAAGGGATAACCATGCAACTGAGGATCACGGCCATAAGGACAAGTAGAAGTCTTCTGACCAATCAGGGTCGTTGGAGCCATCTGACCACCCGTCATACCATAGATGGCATTGTTGACGAAGATAATCACGATGTTCTCACCACGGTTCAGGGCGTGAATGGTCTCACAGGTACCGATACAAGCCAGGTCACCATCACCCTGATAGGTGAATACCAGACGGTCAGGCCAGCAGCGCTTGATACCCGTAGCCAGTGCGGGTGCACGACCGTGGGCAGCCTCCTGCCAGTCTATATCTATATAATTGTACGCGAAGACGGCACAGCCTACAGGTGATACACCTACAGCCTTGTCTTCCATACCCATCTCCTCGATGACTTCGGCAATGAGCTTATGCACCACACCATGACTACAGCCTGGGCAGTAGTGCATATTGTTGTCGTTCATCAGCGTCGGCTTCTTGCAGACGATGTTCTCTGGTTGAACTATTTGATTTCTATCCATTGCTACATTATTTTTTCTTTAAGCGCATTTACGATTTCTTCGGGATCGGGAACGATACCACCTAAGCGGCCGAACTGCTCAACGGGGATGGCGCCGTTCACGGCGAGGCGAACATCCTGTACCATCTGTCCGGCATTGATCTCAGCCACGAGGATACCCTTCACCTTCTTCGACAACTCAGCAATCTGCTTTGTTGGGAAAGGGAACAGTGTGATAGGACGGAACAAGCCGACCTTGATACCCTGCTCACGAGCAATCTCTACACTCTTCTCAGCAATACGGGCTGCAGAACCGAAGGCTACGATAGCATACTCGGCATCGTCCATCTGCTGCTCCTCAAAGCGCACCTCATTCTCCTGAATCTTAGCATACTTCTCCTGGAGGGCGATGTTTCGCTGCTCCATAATCTCAGGCTTCAGCTCCAGAGAAGTAATGACCACACGCTCACGGTTCTTTGGCTTACCAGTAGAAGCCCAAGGACACTGCTTGATCACCTCCTCGTCCGTACGACGGGGCTTGAACGGAGGCAGCACCACCTTCTCCATCATCTGACCGATCACGCCGTCGCTCAGAATCATAGCGGGGTTACGATACTTAAAGGCCAACTCAAAGGCCAGATCCACGAAGTCGGCCATCTCCTGTACTGAAGACGGAGCCAACACAATCACCTTGTAGTCACCATTACCGCCACCACGGGTAGCCTGGAAATAGTCACCCTGTGAAGGCTGAATGGTTCCCAGACCGGGACCACCACGCTGAACGTTCACAAACACACCAGGCACCTCAGCACCGGCCATGTAGGTGATACCTTCCTGCATCAGGGCGATACCAGGAGACGAACTGGATGTCATCGCACGCTTACCAGCACCAGCGGCACCATAGACCATGTAAATCGAAGCCAGCTCACTCTCAGCCTGCACCACCTGCATACCAGTGGTCTCCCAAGGCTTCAGTTCAGCCAGCGTCTCAATCACTTCACTCTGCGGAGTAATAGGATAGCCGAAATAGCCGTCGCATCCGCAACGAATAGCAGCGTGGGCAATAGCCTCGTTGCCTTTCATCAATACAACTTCCTTGTTTTCTGCCATAGCTTATTCCTCCACTTTTTTACGATACACGGTGATACATCCATCCGGGCAGACGATGCCACACGAAGCACAGCCTACACAGGCCTCCTCGTTGGCAGCCTCTACGTATGGGTAGCCGTGAAGATTCACTTTGTTGGCCAGGGCGATAACCTTCTGAGGACAAGCGATGATGCACAACTGACATCCCTTGCACCTCTCAGTATCTACCACAATGGCGCCTTTCATTTTTGCCATATTATTATAGTTTAATGCATTAAATCCTGAATTCGGGGTGCAAAGATAGTAATTAGTAAGCAAAATGCAAAAGAAAAACGCTTTTTTCTTTCATTTTTGTTAGAAAACCTATCTTTTACGCAACAATTCAACGATTCGTGCCATCTGGTTCGGAATACGAATCTGCTGCGGACACTTCGGCAGACACTCTTCACAGTCCGCACAACTTCTGGCCCATGACTCGACATTGGGTAACGCTTTGCGTAATCCATCGGCAAACTGCTGTTTCCTCTCGGCATAGTCTGCAGCCTGTTTTTCAGGCAGAGGCAAGACATGACTGTTCACTGCGTCATTATAATAAGCGAAGTTGCCTGGAATATCGACACCATAAGGACAAGGCATACAATAGGCACAGGTTGTACAGGGAATCGTCGGATAGCCTGCCATCTGGTCGGCAATCTCTGCCAGCAGCGTATTCTCAGCCTCTGTACAGATTTCAAGCGGTGAGAAGGTCTCCACATTCTCCTTCACATGTTCCATCTTGTTCATACCACTCAACGTGGTCAGGATATTGGGGTGAGAGCCCACCCAACGGAATGACCAACGGGCCGTACTGTCATTGGGACGCACAGCCTTCAACTGGTTCGTCAGTTCCTTGGCCATCTTACCAAAGGCACCACCACGTAGCGGTTCCATGACAACACACTGTACACCTGTCTTCTCACATTTATTATAGAGGTACTCCGCATCGGCATCCTTTCGCCAGCCGTTACCCATCGAAGCATGTCGCCAGTCAAGGAAGTTCATCTGTATCTGCACGAAGTCCCAGTGATACTCGTCCTGATGATCCAACAAGTAGTCGAAGGGACGCACATCACCATGATATGAGAAACCCAGATGACGAATCCGTCCTGCCTCACGCTCCTTCAACAGGAACTCAAGCAGATGGTTATCAAAGAACCGGGCGTTCAACGTGTCCATACCACCACCTCCGATGCTGTGCAACAGATAGTAGTCGATATGATCCACCTTCAATCGCTGGAACGACTGATAGTACATCTTCTGGGCCTCTTTGAAGTCCCACAGATTATTTCGCTGGTTAGACATCTTCGTGGCCACATAGTATTTCTCACGCGGATGACGGCTCAAGGCATTACCTGTCAACACCTCCGAACGTCCACCCATATACATCGGTGCCGTGTCGAAGTAGTTCACCCCATGTTCGATGGCATAGTCCACTAATTGGTTCACCTCGTCCTGATCATTAGGCAGACGCATCATACCAAATCCCAATAGTGAGATCTGCTCACCCGAACCATGCTGTACACGATAGGTCATGCGGTTCTCCCCCACTTTCTTCTGATCCTCTTGAGCAAACACGCCCAAAGGTCCCATCACACTCGAAGCCATAACGGCTCCAGCACCCATACCCAAACGGCGCAGGAACTCCCTGCGACTCACATTCTTTTGATTATTCTCCTCCTTATTCATAGTCTTTTTTAGTTTTTGTTGTTATCAGGGATTATACATATCCTTACAGTAGAAGGCCATGATATCATCGAGCATGCGCTTGGCCTCAACAGCCGGACTGTCTGGGTCAAGCGCAATAGCCTGGATATAGCAGTTGATGGCCTCGTGCCATTTTGACTCTTTCCGAAAGGCGTTACCTTTTTCGTACCACTCTTGTGCAGTCATCTTCTATTCTTTTTGGCACGGATTTACACGGCTCTCTTTTAGAGAAACACTGCTTTTATCAACAACCAGCCGTGTCTTTATTTATAAAGCCGTGTTAATCTGTGCCTAAATATAATACTCATGTTTGCCAGCGGCGAGGGTATTCTTCATCAGCGAACAGATGGTCATGGGACCTACTCCACCAGGAACTGGCGTGATGAAACTGCACTTAGGAGCCACTTCGTCGAACTTCACGTCGCCATTCAGACGGAAACCACTCTTACGAGTAGCATCAGGCACACGGGTGGTACCAACGTCAACGATGACAGCACCCTCCTTGACCATATCAGCCGTCACGAAGTCGGGCTGTCCGATAGCAGCGATGATGATATCTGCAGCACGACACTCTTCCTTCAAAGTCTTTGAGCGTGAGTGACATACGGTCACCGTGGCATCGCCATACTGTTTCTGCATCATCAGCTGAGCCATGGGCTTACCCACGATATTCGAGCGACCCAGAATAACACACTTCTTACCACTGGTCTCGATATTGTAACGCTTCAACAGGGTGATGATACCCAAAGGTGTCGCTGAGATAAAACACGGCAGACCAATGGCCATGCGACCTACATTGATGGGATGGAAACCGTCGACATCCTTACGATAGTCGATGGCCTCGATGATTTTCTGCTCGTCAATATGTTTCGGTAAGGGCAGCTGTACAATGAATCCGTCGATATCGCCATTGCGATTCAGGTTATCCACACAGGCCAGAAGCTCAGCCTCCGTCACATCCTCTTCAAAACGAATCAGTGTGCTCTTAAAGCCACAAGCCTCGCACGCGAGTACCTTATTCTTTACATAGGTTTCTGAGCCGCCATCATGACCTACCAATACGGCTGCCAGATGGGGCTGCTTGCCACCCTTTGAAATAATCTCTTTTACCTCTTCAGCAATCTCAGCCTTAATAGCTGCTGCTGTTGCCTTTCCATCAATTAACTGCATATATAATAATTTTTGCAACGGACTATCCTTTCATCCACTGCCACTCATCCTTGGCCTTCTCTGGATCAAGATTCATCAGAGCATCGACATCCGTGGCTTTCATACCGATATACACGGCCACCTCCTTCAGCGACTCAATCTCTTTATCTGAGATATTGGCATCCGACTTGACAATCAGCGCCAGCATCGACAACATCTGATAACGCAGATCCTCATTCAGGGTACTGGCAATCTGACTGCCACAATCACCTATCAACTGCAGGAAAGCCATCGGTTTATAGGCTTCCAGTTCATCGTGCTTGGCAATCAGTTTCTTTACGACGTCCATGCCCTCTACCTCAGCTTCCTCACTAAAGGTGTCACGCAGGAACTTACCCAGAAAGTCATATTCCTGAGGCTCCACCTTACCATCAGCAATCACGATATAAGAAGCCATCGTGAGCATGGAGAACAGGAAACTGTTACGGATATTCTCACGAACAGGAGAATTGACGTTGAACGTGTTGCGGAACTCATCCGTAATCACCACATTCTCAGCAGAGAGCTTTGTCTGCGACTGAGCAGACACATGCTCTGTCAATTCCTTCATAGGACCTTCCTCGAAGAGTCCCTTCAGGTTGTTGATCCATTTACCAAATGCCATATTGATTTACGATTTACGAATTTCGATTTTCGATTTAAAATTTCGGCATGCCACCACCCTTCATGGCCTTCATAGCGTTAGCCATCTGGGCCATCTTCGAGGAACCCATGCCCGTCACCATACGCATCATCTTACGCGTCTGGTCGAACTGCTTCATCAAGCGATTCACATCCTCCAGTTTCGTACCAGAACCGGCAGCGATCCTGCGACGGCGACTCTGATTAATGATATCGGGATTAGCACGCTCCTTAGGTGTCATCGAGTTGATGATGGCCTCGATACCCTTAAAGGCATTATCGTCGATGTCGAGATCCTTGATCTGCTTGCCCACACCAGGAATCATCGCAGCAAGATCCTTCACGTTACCCATCTTCTTGATCTGCTGAATCTGACCCATGAAGTCGTCGAAGTCGAACTTGTTCTTACGGATCTTCTTCTCCAGACGCTTGGCCTCCTCCTCGTCGAACTGCTGTTGGGCAC
>JAEETB010000208.1 GCA_016286575.1 Prevotella sp. | reverse complement strand
AGACACTCGTTAAGTCTGGTTTCGCCCCGATTATCGGTACCCGTTGTCTTGGTTTGAGTGGATGGTTCTCTACCAATATCCTTGGTAACCGTGATGGACTGGTACTCGACGAGCCCGCCAATTTCCGTACCAAGGAGGTCAGCAAACTCTCAACCCTTGAAACTATCCTTAAACCCGATGTGCAGCCTGACCTCTATGGTCATGGCAACGATGAGGACACCCAGTATTATCATAAGGTTCGTATCAATTACTATCCCCCACGCAATGACAACAAGGAAGGTTGGGACAACATCGATATTTTCGGCTGGATGGGTTATCCCATGCAGATCAAGATCAACTTCCTCTGTCGCGACAGTATTCTTGCCGCACCATTGTGTCTCGATCTCTGCCTGCTCAGTGATCTTGCTGCCCGTGCAGGCCGTTTCGGCATCCAGCGCTTCCTCTCGTTCTTCCTCAAGTCACCCATGCACGACTACACCCAGGGCGAGGAAGCTGTCAATAACCTCTATCAGCAGTATACCATGCTCAAAAATGCCATCCGCGAGATGGGCGGTTATGAGCCCGATGAAGAGATAGATTAGACTTTCGTTACGGTAAATCGTACACGAATCTATAGCAAGAGTCATGGTGAATTGAGTCTCGAAAAGGTTTTAAATCATAAAAAATCTTAAAAATAAGGTGAGGCATGCAAAAAATGTTGCGTGTCTCACTTATTATATGTACCTTTGCACCCGCAAAAGTGCGTATTGCGCTGGCCCGAGAGCTAACAATACCCTGATAAAGAGCAACTTAGCCTTCATGAATGAAGCAGTTGAAGTTCCTTTTTGAGTGGGTTTGTGTGCGCCGGAAGTCGCGAAAGCCACTTAAGAAGGAACAAATTTTTTATATAACATTATTAATTATTTAACTGAAATGCCAGGATTAATTGGAAGAAAAATCGGAATGACATCCGTTTTCAGTGCCGACGGTAAGAATGTACCGTGCACTGTTATCGAAGCTGGTCCTTGTGTTGTAACTCAGATTAAGTCTGTTGAGAAGGACGGTTACAAGGCCGTTCAGCTCGCCTTCGGTGAGAAGAAGGAGAAGAACACCACCAATGCGATGATGGGTATCTTCAAGAAGGCAAACACAACACCAAAGGCTCACTTGGCCGAGTTCAAGTTCGACGAGGAGTTAAACCTTGGTGACACCGTGACGGTTGACATCTTTGAAGGTACAGAGTTTGTTGACGTTGTCGGAACATCAAAGGGTAAGGGATTCCAGGGCGTCATGAAGCGTCATGGTTTCGGTGGTGTAGGTCAGGCTACTCACGGTCAGGACGACCGCGCCCGTAAGCCGGGATCTATCGGTGCTTGTTCTTATCCCGCCAAGGTGTTCAAGGGAATGCGCATGGGCGGCCAGATGGGAGGCGACAGAGTGACAACTCAGAACCTCAAAGTGTTAAAGGTTATACCGGAGCACAACCTGATTCTTATCAAGGGTAGCTGCGCTGGTTACAATGGTTCAACTGTATTAATCAACAAGTAAAGATGGAAGTTAGCGTATTAAATATCAAAGGTCAGGAGACCGGACGTAAGGTGACTCTGAACGAGGCTATCTTCGGCATTGAACCTAATGACCACGTTCTTTATCTGGATGTAAAGCAGTATCTGGCCAACCAGCGTCAGGGTACAGCTAAGTCAAAGGAGAGAAGTGAAATCTCCGGTTCTACTCGCAAGCTTGGACGTCAGAAGGGTGGCGGCGGTGCCCGTCATGGTGATATCAACTCTCCGCTGCTGCGTGGTGGTGGTCGTGTATTCGGTCCCACACCCCGTGATTATGGTTTTAAGTTGAACAAGAAAGTAAAGGCTCTTGCCCGTAAGTCAGCTCTGACCTACAAGGCTCAGGAGAATGCCATCGTAGTCGTTGAGGACTTCACTATGGAGGCTCCTAAGACCAAGGAGTTCGTTGCAATCGCAAAGAATCTCAAGTTAGACGGCAAGAAGACTCTCTTCGTGTTGTCAGGTGCAACAAACAATGTATATTTGTCGGCCCGTAATTTGCAGGGCACAGAGGTGATGGAAGCATCCACGCTCAACACCTATAAGGTTTTGAATGCTGATGTTCTCGTAATCTCTGAGAAGTCACTGGAGACGATCGACGGTATCTTAAACAAGTAAAAGGAGACAAAGGTTATGGCATTTATCATTAAACCCCTGGTCACTGAGAAGATGACCAAGATTACAGACAAGTCTTCAGTAGAGAAAACTTATAAGGTTAAGGGCGAGGAGCGTACAAAGAAGGCTGAGACCAAGTATGGCTTTATCGTTAAGCCCGAGGCCAATAAGCTTGAGATTAAGAATGAGGTTGAGAGTCTGTATAATGTTACAGTGATCGATGTGAACACGTGTCGTTATGCCGGTAAGCGTAGTTCTCGCTATACCAAGGCTGGTCTGATCAAGGGTCAGAAGAACGCGTTCAAGAAGGCAATCGTTACTCTGAAGGAGGGCGACGTAATTGATTTTTATAGCAATATTCAATAAGAAATGGCAGTACGTAAATTAAAGCCCGTAACTCCGGGTCAAAGACACAAGATTATTGGCACGTTCGAGGATATTACTGCATCCGTGCCAGAGAAGTCTCTCGTTTACGGTAAGCGTTCAACCGGTGGTCGAAACAACACCGGTAAGATGACTGTCCGCTACATGGGCGGTGGTCACAAGAAGAAGTATCGTCTGATCGACTTCAAACGAGAGAAAGATGGTGTTCCAGCTGTAGTTAAGACAATCGAGTACGATCCGAACCGTTCAGCTCGTATCGCTCTCCTTTTCTACGCTGATGGTGAAAAACGTTATATTATTGCTCCTAATGGACTGCAGGTTGGTGCAACCCTGATGTCAGGAGCGGAGGCAGTGCCTGAGGTAGGTAATGCACTTCCACTCGCTAACATCCCCGTCGGTACCGTCATCCACAACATTGAGATGCGTCCCGGCCAGGGTGCCAAGCTCGTTCGTTCGGCTGGTAATTTCGCTCAGTTGACTTCTCGTGAGGGTAGCTATTGTGTGATCAAGCTCCCTTCAGGCGAGACTCGTCAGATTCTCTCAGCTTGTAAAGCTACTGTAGGTAGTGTAGGTAACTCAGATCATGCTCTGGAGCAGTCAGGTAAGGCTGGTCGCTCTCGTTGGTTGGGTCAGCGTCCTCACAACCGTGGTGTTGTTATGAACCCTCATGATCACCCGATGGGTGGTGGTGAAGGCCGTCAGTCTGGTGGTCACCCACGTTCACGTAAGGGTCTGTACGCTAAGGGTCTGAAGACTCGTGCACCAAAGAAGCTTTCAAACAAGTACATCATTGAAAGAGCTAACAAGAAGTAATCACGAAGTTAAACAAGAGTAAATTATGAGTCGTTCATTAAAGAAAGGTCCATACATCAACGTATCACTCGAGAAGAAGATTCTCGCCATGAATGAGAGTGGTAAGAAGAATGTCGTTAAGACATGGGCCAGAGCATCAATGATCTCCCCGGACTTCGTGGGACACACTGTTGCAGTTCATAACGGTAATAAATTTATCCCTGTCTACGTTACTGAGAACATGGTAGGCCACAAGCTCGGTGAGTTTGCACCCACCCGTCGTTTCGGTGGACATGCCGGTAACAAGAAGTAATCCCAGGGGAAATTGAATATTAAAAATTGAAAATTGAAAATTAACAATGGGAGCAAGAAAACATATTAAGGCTGAGGAAAGAAAAGCAGCACTTAAGACACAGTATTTTGCCAAGCTGAAAGGCTGCCCCTCTTCACCCCGCAAGATGCGCTATGTTGTGGATATGATCCGCGGCATGGAAGTTAACCGCGCTCTGGGTGTTCTGAGATTCTCAAAGAAGGCAGCAGCAGCTGATGTAGAGAAACTTCTCCGCTCGGCCATCGCTAACTGGGAAGCCAAGAATGACCGCAAGGCAGAGGATGGTGAGCTGTTCATCACCCGCGCATTTGTTGACGAGGGCGTTACAATGAAGAGAATGAGACCGGCACCACAGGGTCGTGGCTATCGTATTCGTAAGCGTAGCAATCACGTGACTCTGTTCGTTGACGCTAAAACTAATGACGTAAAAGAATAAGTATGGGACAGAAAGTTAATCCAATTAGCAACCGTCTTGGAATCGTAAGAGGTTGGGATTCAAATTGGTTCGGAGGCAAGAACTTCGGAGATAACCTGGTAGAGGATCAGAAAATCCGTAAGTATCTGAACGAGCGTCTGGCAAAGGCCAGCGTTTCAAAGATTGTCATCGAGCGTACGTTGAAGCTGGTTACCATTACTATCTGCACAGCCCGTCCGGGTATCGTCATTGGTAAGGGTGGTCAAGATGTTGACAAACTGAAGGAAGAGCTGAAGAAGCTCTATGATAAGGAAATCCAGATTAATATCTTCGAGGTGAAGCGTCCTGAGCTCGATGCCACGATTGTTGCCAACAACATCGCTCGCCAGGTAGAGGGCAAGATCGCTTATCGCCGTGCCATCAAGATGGCCATCCAGAATACGATGCGCGCTGGAGCCGAGGGTATTAAGATTCAGATTACTGGACGTCTGAACGGTGCAGAAATGGCCCGCAAGGAGATGTATAAGGAGGGTAGAACCCCGCTGCATACTTTCCGTGCTGACATCGATTTCTGCCAGGCAGAGGCTCTGACGAAGGTCGGACTGCTGGGTATCAAGGTTTGGATTTGCCGTGGTGAGGTTTACGGTGACGTTGACCTGGCTCCGAACTTTACTCAGGAGAAGGCTGGTGGTCGCACCAATGCCGGTAATGGTCGTGACAGAAAGTTCCGTAATAAGAAGAAGTAATAATCGTTAAAAGTAGAAGCTTATTATGTTACAGCCTAAAAGAGTAAGATATAGAAGACCTCAGGATGGTCGTGGCAACAAAGGCAACGCCCACAGAGGTACAACACTGGCTTTCGGCTCTTTCGGCATCAAGACTATGGATGCCAAGTGGATCGACAGCCGTCAGATTGAGGCAGCTCGTGTTGCTATCAACCGTTATATGAACCGTGAGGGTCAGGTATGGATCCGTATCTTCCCCGACAAGCCTATCACTCGCAAGCCAGCTGACGTGCGAATGGGTAAGGGAAAAGGAGATCCCGCAGGATGGGTTGCACCTGTCACACCGGGCCGTATCCTCTTTGAAGTAGAAGGCGTTCCTTTCGATATCGCCAAGGAGGCACTCCGCCTCGGCGCTCAGAAACTGCCGGTAAAGACAAAGTTTGTTGTTAGACGTGATTACGATAAAAACGCTTAATTGAGTATGAAGATTAAAGAAGTAAGAGAGCTCGAGACCAAAGATTTGGCAGAGCGTATTGAGGCAGAGGTTGCCAAGTACAACCAGATGAAGCTGAACCACGCCATTACTCCACTTGAGAATCCATCTCAGATTAAGGCCGCTCGTCGTGATATCGCACGTATGAAATCAGAACTTCATCAGAGAGAACTTAATAAATAACAATGGTCCAGATGGAAACAAGAAATTTAAGAAAGACAAGACAGGGTGTCGTTATCAGCAACAAGATGGATAAAACCATTGTTATTGC
>JAEETB010000207.1 GCA_016286575.1 Prevotella sp. | reverse complement strand
TCTGGTACTGTTTACACCCAGCTTTTGGAAAGAGAACTGATAAAGGTAAAAAGGTAGAAAAGTAAAAAGGTAAAACTATTATAATGATGATTAAATTTGAACCGCTGCTGAAACAGACACTCTGGGGCGGCAGTAAGATTATCCCTTTCAAGCATTTAGATGCACAATTGGACATTGTGGGCGAAAGTTGGGAAATCTCAGGTGTGAAGGATAGTGAGACGGTTGTGGCCAATGGCCCTTTTAAGGGCATGAGCCTGAATCAGCTTGTCATAGGACAAAAGGAACTCTTGGTAGGCAAGGAGAACTACCAACGCTTTGGCGATGAGTTCCCTTTGTTGATCAAATTCATCGATGCCTGTCAAGATTTGTCTATTCAGGTACATCCTTCTGACGAGATAGCTCACCGTCAGGGCAAGAGTCGTGGCAAAACGGAGATGTGGTACGTTTTGGAATCGACGCCCGGTGCCCAACTGTATAGCGGTCTGAAACAGCGGATAACCCCTGAACAGTATAAGGAGATGGTGGAGAACGACACGATTACCGATGTATTGGCTCGTTATGAAGTCAGCGCGGGTGATGTGTTCTTTATCCCTGCTGGTCGTATCCATTCCATCGGTGCCGGCTGTTTTGTGGCAGAGATTCAGCAGACCTCTGATGTGACTTATCGTATCTACGATTTCAAGCGTAAGGATAAGAACGGCAATTACCGTGAGCTCCATACACAGTTGGCCTCGGAGAGCATCGACTACACCGTACATGACAACTATCGTGTTGACTATGAATGTCTGAAAAATGAGGGTGTGCAAGTAGCCACTTGTCCTTATTTCACAACGGCTGTTTACGACTTGACGGAGCCCATGATACTCGACTACTCCGAGCTCGACTCATTCGTGATCCTGATTGGTGTAAATGGCGCAGGCAAACTAATCTGCGAGGGTGAAGAAATGTCATTCCAGATGGGAGACACCGTTCTGCTGCCAGCAACGACAAAAGAAGTTAAGGTCGAAGGTGTGCTTAAATTCTTAGAGACGTACGTCTAAATCTAAATAGGTTCTTATGTCTTCCTGAATACGTCGGAACTGTTCGGAGACCATATAGCCATTGTTCTTTTTGAGCATCACCTTGATGTCCTGCAATGAGTTTTCGTAGCAGGACATTTCATTGCGTTTCTGCGTCTTATGAGCCGAGGCATGATAGATTTCATTCTGACGCTCCTGACGCAGCAGATTGCATACCTTCGACAGGATAGGTGAGACCACCGTATCGAACAGATGATGCCCCTGTATATATAAATAGGTGGTCTGCGGGGTGACACCAAGTGCCTTGATGTCTTCCTTTGTGGCGAGGTACTCATCCTTGGCATCAGGGAACTGTCGTTGCAGGTCGTTGATCTTCGTATGTACCTTCCTTCTGACATTGGCTATGGATGCCTCCGGGTTCTGCACGTTGAAACCGCCAGGATCGGCAATACGGTTGAAGTCGGTAATCGAGAACTTGGGGTAATTGCCGTTACGGTAGAACATGACCGACCATACAAACAGTGGGAACAAAGCCTCGCTGAACTGTTGGAAATAGCCTCTGAAATCGAAGATACGATGGTCATTGAGTGTGACGGATACGCAGACATTATGCAACGAAGGAGCATAACACTGGAAGTTCTCAATGGCATAGACGTAGGTATGGAATACATATGGGCTTTCGAGAACCCTGCGTGATTGGGCTGTATGTCCTTGTATCACATAGTCATAGTCGGCATCGACACAGGCAATCATGTCCCGGCCAAGGGGTTCACCTTCAAGGAAGTTCATCAGCACGGACTTCTTGCCGCGTGTCAGGTTTCCTTTAGAAGGGAGCATCACCTCGAAATAGCGCTTATCATCCTCAAACTCGCTGAGAACCGTCCGCCAGAAATAGATATCATCGTAGCTCTCGACGTAGGCCACTATCCTATGTCGTGCTTTTTTGGACGTCAGAGAGTTAGCCGCCTCAAAATAGCGAGAGTTAAGATTTTCCTTCAGTCTACTTGGCATATAGTCCTGTAGTCTGTTGCTATTTATATAGTAATATCGGAAACCTCTGTAACAGAGTCCACCCAACCATTCATGACGATGGCGGGTGAGTGGGTAGTCAGAATAATCTGTACGTTGGGGTTCAGTTCCAGACAGAGGTCCACCAGTCGTTTCTGCCATTCCAGATGCAGCGACACTTCGGGCTCGTCCATAAAAAGCACGTAGGGCAGATCGTCCTCCACTAGTACCGTGAGCAGGATGATCAGGATCTGTTTTTCGCCACTCGACAGACGATAGGGCAACAGTACCTCACCAATCTGTGTGAATTGCAGTTCGTTTGCTGTGCGGATAATCTTCTTGCCTGTATCGCTGAACAGCTCGTCGACGATATCCTGGAACCGCGTCTTCTTCTGCGACATCTGTTGGGCGGCTTCAGCATCACCTGTCTGGAGCTTCTCGATGATGCGGTTGCCTATATTCACCTGGTAATCCAGATATTTGCGTTGCAGTTGGAAAAGCTGCATGTCGAGCAGCGATCCTGCTCCTATGCCTGCCAATGCCGTCATTGCCTGATTCAGGATACCGTTATTCTCAGCGAATGTCTGCTGAAGATTGGAGTCCAATGAGCGTATCAGGTCGTAGCGGATCCACTTGGCATCCTCTGGTTCCACTTCCAGATGCACACCCTTCAGCATGTGAGAAGGGAACTCGCCGCCAGCAGATAGTCCCTTCACCACCTTGTTCAGGATGGTACTCTTACCGGCACCGTTCGAACCGCTGAGGATATTCACCTGACGGTTCAGTTCCCACACGATATGCTTCTTCCCACTCCAGAGTGAGTCGATTTCAATTCGTTTGATGTAATCAGCATACTTCGGCATAGTGTTGGCTTGTTTTTAGTTGTTCTTATCTTGTCTTGAAAGATGGATAGGTCTCGCCAGGCGACCAGAAGTCAACGAGGGCAATCTCGAAGATCAGGTCGCTATAGGCAGGGATTCCTGATGTAGAGGAGCTGGTCCCGTAGCCCAGTGTATATGGGATATGTACGCGCCAGCGGTCACCTTTATGCATTCTCATGATGGCTGTTGCGAAGCCGTCTACCAGACCTGAGCTTACAAAGTCCAGGGCATTGGCTGTCTGCCAGGAGAAGTCCTTGGCATAAGTCTGGTCGAAGACATAGCCTTCTGGATAGGACTTGGAAGGAAGCAGGCGTCCACGATACATAACGCGTACCGTATCGGTATACATTGGACAGATGCTGGATGAACCCTCCTCGAGGATCTGTACGTAAATGTAGTCACTGTTCTTTCCTGCCGTAGTCTGGTCCTTGGTGTAGGTCTTATAGGTGGTGAACGCGGAGTTTGAAGCCCATTGTTCGATCATGGCATCATTCTTCTCCTGCCAGTTCGCGTATTCCTCTTCCTCCGTGGTTTCCTTACTGCAAGAAGTCAAGAAAATGAGAAATTGAGAAAATGAGAGAATGAGAAACATTCTCAACACTTTCATTCCCGTTCTTGACAGACTCATAAGATAACTTCTCATTTTCTCATTCTCTCATTATTGCAATTTCTTAAGAAGACTGGCGATGCTCACCTTATCCTCGATAATTGAGTTGAGCTCGCTGATCTTCACGCGCTCCTGCTCCATCGTATCGCGGAAACGCAGGGTGACGCAACCATCGTTCAGCGTGTCGTGGTCTACGGTCACGCAGTACGGTGTACCAATAGCGTCCTGACGACGATAGCGCTTGCCGATAGAATCCTTCTCGTCGTACTGACAATTGAAGTGGAACTTCAGCTGATCGATAATCTCGCGAGCCTTCTCGGGCAGACCGTCTTTCTTCACCAATGGCATCACGGCACACTTCACAGGAGCCAGAGCTGCAGGCAACTTCAGAACTACGCGGGTCTCGCCATTCTCGAGCTTCTCCTCCTCGTAGGCGTGACACATGATACTCAGGAACATACGGTCAACACCGATTGAAGTCTCGATGACATATGGTGTATAGCTCTCGTTGGTCTGAGGATCGAAATATTTGATACTCTTGCCACTATACTTCTCATGCTGCGAGAGGTCGAAGTTGGTACGAGAATGAATACCCTCTACCTCCTTGAAGCCGAATGGCATCTTGAACTCGATATCAGTAGCAGCGTTGGCATAGTGGGCCAGCTTGTCGTGGTCATGGAAACGATAGTTCTCTGCACCGAAGCCCAGAGCCTGATGCCACTTCATACGGGTCTCTTTCCATTTGGGGAACCACTCCAGCTCAGTGCCGGGCTGTACGAAGAACTGCATCTCCATCTGCTCGAACTCACGCATACGGAAGATGAACTGACGGGCTACAATCTCGTTACGGAAAGCCTTACCAATCTGAGCGATACCGAAAGGAATCTTCATACGACCGGTCTTCTGCACGTTCAGGTAGTTCACGAAGATACCCTGAGCGGTCTCAGGACGCAGGTAGATCTTCATCGAAGCATCGGCGCTGGCGCCCATCTCTGTCGAGAACATCAGGTTGAACTGACGGACGTCTGTCCAGTTGCGGGTTCCGCTGATGGGACATACAATCTCCTCGTCGAGGATGATCTGCTTCAGCTCGTCGAGATCCGGGCCCTGCATGGCAGCGGCATAACGGGCATGGAGGGCGTCGCGCTTCTCCTTGGTCTCCTTCACGCGCTCAGAAGTCTCCAGGTACTTAGCCTCGTCGAAGCTATCGCCGAAACGCTTGCGAGCCTTCTCCACTTCCTTCTGGATCTTCTCGTCGTATTTTGCTATTTGATCCTCGATCAGCACGTCAGCGCGATAGCGCTTCTTAGAATCACGGTTGTCGATGAGGGGATCATTGAAAGCATCCACATGACCGGAAGCCTTCCATATCGTCGGGTGCATAAAGATGGCGCTGTCGATACCCACGATGTTCTCGTGAAGCATCGTCATAGCTTTCCACCAGTACTGCTTAATGTTATTCTTCAACTCCACGCCGTTCTGACCATAGTCATATACAGCGCCTAAACCATCGTAAATCTCACTTGAGGGGAACACAAAGCCATACTCCTTGCAGTGGCTCACGATCTTCTTAAATACATCTTCTTGTGCCATATTTATAAACTATAAACTTTAAACTCTAAACTAATTTGGCTGCAAAGTT
Organism: Prevotella sp.; assembly: GCA_016286575.1. Taxonomy (GTDB): domain Bacteria; phylum Bacteroidota; class Bacteroidia; order Bacteroidales; family Bacteroidaceae; genus Prevotella. The sequence continues at coordinate 464 of JAEETB010000207.1, read as the reverse complement.
ACGAAATAATTCCCAATAAGCCACAAGATTAAGATTATTTTATAATAAAATGCATATAGGCCGGTCCTTTTGTGTATTGTATCTGTCCTTTCTGCGACAGATTTTTGGCCCATGCGCCAAGTTTGTCGCAATATGTTTTTAGTGTCGCTACAACCCAAGAAGAAATTAAGAAAAAAACTTGGAATGAGCCAAAATTCGTCTTACCTTTGCATCGTCGAAAGGAACAAAATACTTCCTCAGACACAAAAAGAGAATTTAAAAATTATAATAGTATTAACAATTTAAAATTTAAGAAAGGAAAAGAATTATGGCAAAGACTCCAGTTGTAATGAAAGTAGCTGACTACAAGGACCGTGAAGTTCAGATGGTAACTTACGAGTTTGATCAGGAAATTGATCGTGAGGGACAGATGACAGGTATTCCCCGTGGTGGTAAGATCCGTGTTCGCGTAAAGGCTTTGAACG
>JAEETB010000206.1 GCA_016286575.1 Prevotella sp. | reverse complement strand
TGAGGGTAGAAAGCTGCCACTGTTTCGTCTGGTCACTCTCAATCTCTGACGGGTTGCTGATATAATAATGGTACGACTTGTCGCACTCGATGATAAGTCCGAACATGTCCAGGATGTCATCACGATACTTGTTGAAGCTGCTTCGTGGGAGAGGATTACCCCCGGCAACCTCTTCGGCCACCCAGAGTTCACTCATCTCGCTGAGCGTCAACCTCCCGTACTTCCGGAGAACGTTCACAATCCACACACTATGCTTAAATTGCTGACCAGTATTCATATCTTGTTTCTTATGTGCCTGCAAAGATAATATAATTCAGCCAAACCGCCAAATGTTTGATGTACAATTACTACAAAGCCAGGCGCGTCGGCGATTAGGCGCGTCGGCGCGTCTTTTCGTTTTTCTATTTGTAGGTTAGTAGGGTATATCTCTATTTTAAATTATTATATATTATAATATATAATAATTATATATAATATAATAATAAGTTTGACGCACATCGGATTTTGCAAAAGACGCGCCTAAACGCCTAGTCGCCTAAACGCCTACCAATACCTTGTTGCCAGCCGTAGCCGACTAAACGGGCAGTCTTAGCCGACCTGATCGACAATCGTAGCCGACTAAGCGGGCGAGGGGCTGGCCATCTTCGAGCAAGCTCGGATGGCACTCGCTGCTCCGGATTTTAACATTTCAGATAAAATCGGAAAATGCTTGCATATGTGGGGAAAAATGTTTAATTTTGCAGTGTCAAACAGAAGATGAAAAGCGCGCAAAATCAGAAGAGAGACAAGCGGTAGGTGGCCAGCCGATGTAGATGGTCGCAAACAACTTAATCATTTAATACCAAAACAAAAATGGCAACACAGAAAATTGCAATGGGGATTAATCTCCGACAGAACAAGATCGAGGGCTCTTCGGCCTACGGTAAGTATTATCCTGAGGTCGACCAGCAGAAGACTCTCTCGCTGCGAGGCTTCGCACAGCACATGACGGATCACGGCTCGCTCTACGGACGCGCCATCGTCGAGGGAGTGCTGCTGCAGATCACTGAGTGTCTTCCTGAACTCGTGGCACAGGGCGTGCCTGTACAGCTTGGCTCACTGGGCACCTTCTACCCCACCGCTGAGGTTGAGAAGGACAAGGCGGTACTGAACATCGCAGCTATGGACGGCCTAAATCCGAATGAGATCGTCAAGGCGATCCACATCCGATTCCTGCCCGACTCGACGAAGCTCGACAACCTCTGCGGTCCGAAGTTCAAGGATGCCTGCACGCTGGAGCTGCGTAACATCATCAGCACCGAGAAGGTGATGGTGAATGGCAAGGAGAAGAGTGTGACGACCTTGAAGCCCATCGCCACAGCAGTAGCCGAGTGGAAGGCAGCCAACGGTGGCGACAACAACGGAGGCGGCGACAACGGTGGTGGCTTCGACACTGGCAGCTAATCAGAAAGGAGGTGAACTATGACAAAGAAGGAAACGCTTAAGTGGACGCTGCAGATCCTCGCATCGATCATCTCAGCAGTACTGACGGCGCTTGGCGCAACAAGTTGTATGGGGTATTAGCTCCCTGAATCAAAAAAGAAATCCTCGCTCTAGAATGGGCGAGGATTCTTTTTGTTATCTCAAAATGAGTCTTACTTCAGATTCTTGATCTCGAGTGCTGGCTTGTACTCGGGGTCGATAGCCAGGATCTTGTCGGCATAGTCCTTGGCACCGGTTACGTTCTTGTTGATGTATGAGTTGAACATCATATAGTGATAGGCGGTCTTCAGCATAGTGTCCTCTCCCTTAGTGCGTTCAGGTTTGCTGCCGAGGAGCTCAATCACCTTCAGGTAGTCAGACTTAGCCAGAGAATTCTTCATGTTGTCATCAAGTTTGTTGACGTTGTTAGCTGCCATGAAAGTGGCGTAAACCTGCTGGATGGGGAACTTCTCACCAGCCGCACGGAAAAGGTCAACTGCCATCTGGAGCATCTCAGCCTTCTTGGCGGGATCGGCATCACCATACTTTGAGTAAATGTTTGCCAGACCTTCGTGATCGTCGAAGTTTACATCGGGCTTGCAAGCGAGGTAGTCGTTGTAGTACTTGATGGCCATCTCGAACTCCTTCTCCTTCAAGTAAGAGTCAGAAACGGTCTTAAGGATGGACCAGCGCTTGATCATTGAAGAGTCGTTAACGAGCTCGAGAGCCTTGTCAAACTGTTTGTAAGCATTGGCGTTGTCCTCGAGTGCCTGATAGATCAGAGCGGTATAGAAGTGATCGTACTCAGAGAACTTGGCTGAGTCGGTCTCGTTGAAGTACTTGTTGATGTACGACTTAGCAGCTTCGTAATTCTTCAGCTCGTAGTTAGAGAACATAGCCAGACGGTTGAACGTCGGGTTGCGTGGCTCGAGCTTGATACCTGCCTCAGCAGCATTGAGGGCATCCTGGAAGTGGCCAGTGAAGTAGCTGCAACGTACGAATTCGTTCAAACCGCTCTTGTCGAGCTTGTTGATGTCGGACTTCTTGTAGTTCTCGTAAGCCTGCTTCTCGTCGCCTGCCAGCATGTAGATATGGGCGGTTATGGCATCAACGTCCTCATTGGGGCATTGTGCCTTCATGTCCTGCAACTTCTGGGCAGCCTGCTTCGGGCTGATCTTACGGTATACCATCGCCCACTTCTTGTAACCCTCGGGATTCTTCGGGTCGAAGTTGATAGCCTGGTTGTAGTAGCCTGCGGCCTTACCACCGTCGGTACCATAAGCTGACTCGATATCACCGAGCAGGAGGTATGCGGGTGCATACTGATACTTGGGCTTGCCTGCCTCGTTGGCATAGTTGGCAAACAAAATGGCGTTAGCTGTATCCTTCTGCTCATAGAAGGCACGACCGATCTTAACGAGAGCCTCGGCATTCTTCTTGTTTTTCTTGTAAGCGACCTTGGCGAGTTCGGCTACGTTAGGAGCCTTACCCTTGATACCATCGAGAGCTGCCTGGAGCTCTGCCTCTTGTGCGTTAGCGGTGGCGCTGAAACCTGCCAGCAGCACACCCATCAATAGATACTTAATTGCTTTCATACTTATTGCTTTATTTGTTTATTATTGTTTTCAGAGTCTGTCGCTCTTGCTTGTTTGACGTTTATATAATCGGATGGTTTAATCTCATTGCTTTTTGACGATGACATCGCGGACGTTCATGTTGGCACTTCTGGGCAGGAGGCCTGAACGGAGGATGATCTTCTGACCTTTGGGCAGCTGGATGAAGTGAGTGAAACTGGTGGCCACGCCATTGGGACGCGGGTCGTTCAGCAGCGCATAGATCGTGCGGCGCAGAGGGTAGTTGCCGTTGTATAGATAGAACTGATAGGGCTTCCAGCTGTTGTATTTCTCAGCAGTCTTCATCTTGGAAACGCCCATCACGGATATATTCTTCTTGAAGGTGACATTGGTGGTGTCACGTTTGTCGTTAAGCCAGTTGCTGCCGATGATGCCGAGGGCATTCTCGTGGTTCTCGACATAGTCGATCACAGCGGCACTGGTCTGGACAGCTCCGATGTTCTTGGCACTGAACTGCTTGCCTCCGAGGATGGAGTCAACACACCAGCGCACGGTACTGGACAGGGGATTGTCGAATACGACATCGATTTCGCCAAGTTTGCTCTGGGGATAGATGTCCTTCCAGCTGGATACCTCGCCCTTGAGGATGCGTGCAAAGTCGGTGATGGTGATGCACGAGTCGGGGTTGGCATTGTTGACGATGATAGCCAGACCGTCATACGCGATGGGTATCGCTCTTGGCATGTATTTCCGGTCAATGAGGTTCTGGCGCTCCTTGGGCGTGAAGTCACGCGTGGTGAAAGCGAGCCAGGTCTCGAGTTTCATCACCTTCTTGACGGCATCCTGCTCATTGATGTAGAGCGGAGTGATGCTATCGAGTGTCTGGGTAGTGAAATAATAGAGCTCTTCGTCAAGGATGGGATAGAAACTTTCGTCGGCAGCAAAGATGCTGGCTGCCTTCTGATAGGCTTCCTCCATTTCAGGATTAGGCTTGCTCCCACATGCGTGGAGCAAGCCTAATATCAGTGTTAATCCAACTAACTTGTTGAATGTGTTCATTTTACATTTTAGAGATTACTGAAGACGGAAGGTCACAGGTACTGTATACTTTACACGTACGGCTGAACCGTTCTGCTTACCAGGAATCCAGTGAGGCATGGACTTAACCACGCGCTGTGCCTCCTTGTCGAGTGAGGGGTCAACGCTCTTGACAACCTTTACGTCGGTGATAGAACCATCACGCTCTACGACGAAGGTTACGATAACACGACCCTGTACACCGTTCTCCTCGGCTACTACCGGATACTTGATATTCTTCGACAGATACTCGAACAGTGCTGAAGGACCTCCAGGGAACTGTGGCATTTCCTCTACCACGTCGAAGACCTTTGATTCCTCAACCTTCGGTGGCTCGGGTTCTGCGATCACTTCCTTTGCCTTCAGGACCTCGCCACCTGCCTCGTCGTTACCCTCAACGTTGAAGGCACCGATGGCGGTGTTAGTCTCTTGAAGTTCATCCTGTGATTTCATCTCCTGCTCTTCCTTCACTTCGTTATCCTTCTTGATTTCAGGAACGGTGAAGGCTACAGAGCTCTTAACACGCTCAATCTCAATTTTCTCGGGCTCGGGCTCATCTTTCTTCTCGGCCTTTGCTTCCTTCTTCTCTGCCAGGCTGGCCAGCTCTACGTCGGCCTCGATGGCAGCGTTCTGTGAAGCAATGTAGTTCTCGATAGAAACCTTGGCAATGACAATGGCTGCAATGATAGCAAAGCCAATGAACATCGTGATAAGGGCCTTGAGATTACGAACGCCAGTGTTCTTGCGCAATTGATAAGCTCCGTAAGCCTGGTTCTTACCTTCGAATACGAGGTCGACCCAGCTGTTGTCAATAAGATCTATTTTTGACATAATCTTCTTACTTTTTAGGGGTTAATCACTTGACGCCTGCCTTTGCGATGAGGTCCTTGTCATCCTGGCTCATCTTGTCGACATTGTCAATGACATACTTATCAACATTGCTAATCAGCATCTCGTCGAGGGCGGCTACCATGTTAGCATAAGTAGCGGTGTTGAGCGGACGGATGATGACGGTCATCGTTGGAACCTTCTCGCCAGAGGGGAGTTCACCCTTCTTCAGCTTCTTGAGAGCTTCCTGATACTGCTCGTCGGTCATCTTTGAGTTGTGCGCTGTCTTCTCGGCATCAAGTTCCTTCTTAGCCATCTTGATCTTGGCAATCGGGTTGATACCTTCCTCGGTTGTATGCTCGTTGAGCACCTTCTCGATACCTTCCTTACCATAGGTAGTCTCCTTGACACAAGAGGGATCGTCATAGTTGGGCAGACCAGCTATATACCAAACCTTGTCATTGCTACCCAGATAGAGGGTGATGGTGTGAGAAGCCTTTGTTACCTGCTTCTGCTCTTCGTTCAACTGTGATGTATCATCGTTTGACGGCATGGTCAGCTGCATAGCCTGCGGCTTGGCCAGTGTAGTACACAGCATGAAGAAGGTGATCAGAAGCATCATCATGTCTACCATCGGCGTGAAGTTCACGCGGGTATCCATCTTTTTCTGCTTGGATAGATTTTTCTTTGCCA
>JAEETB010000013.1 GCA_016286575.1 Prevotella sp. | reverse complement strand
AGCCCTCCACACTCGGAAGTGAGAAGGGCTCTATCATAATTTTCAATTTTCAATCTTCAATTTTCAATTATCTACCTACACCTCGTCACTTCCGGCTGCCTCCCTGCAGTCGAATAATAATAAGGCCGTTAAGTAGATTAAAACTCATCATCTGATCACTATTTTTTGAAATCGGGTGCAAAAGTAAGCATTATTTTTGAAACAAACAAATAAAATGTCAGTTTTTTCACGAAAAATGTTGCATTTTGTTGCTTTACCCGTTCGCCAACTGATAAATAGCCTTCATATCTGCAGGATTGAGAACTTCCATAGCACCGATATTCATCTTACCGCCACGGCTGCATTTGTCGACCAGTGTTGCGATCTCCTCGTCAGTCGCCTGACGGCCTATCAGCTCAGGAATACTCGTAGGCATACCGATCGAGCGGAAGAAAGCCTCAGTGGCCTCAATACCCTTCTCAGCACCCTCGACACCCATCACGTTACGGGCGAACTTCTCGAAGCGCGCCTGATGCTTGTCTTTCACGTAGCGGGCCCACGAACCCCAGATGGCAGCCAGACCGGCACCATGGGTCACACCGAAGAGACCGCTCAGCTCGTGCTCAAGCTTATGACAGGCGAAATCCTTCTCCGTACCGCACTCCGTCAGATCGTTATGCGACAACGAGCTGGCCCACATGATGGCAGCGCGATGCTCATAGTTCTCAGGTTCCTTGAGGACCACCGGCGTCGATTCCTTCACCGTGCGCAACAGGGCCTCGGCGATGGCATCAGTCAGGATGGCATCCTCGTATTTCGAGAAGTAGCGCTCCATCGTGTGCATCATGATGTCCGTCGCACCGGCAGCCGTCTGATAAGGGGGCAACGTATAGGTGCGCTCAGGGTTCATGATGGCGAACTTACAGCGGCAGAGGTCGCTGTTCACACCACGCTTCAGCATGCCCTCATCGTTGGTGATCACACAACTCGACGACATCTCGCTTCCCGCAGCGGGGATGGTCAGCATCACACCGATGGGCAGACAGGTCTGAGGCACGGCCTTACCGTCCCAGAAGTCCCACACATCACCCGGATAACCCACGCCGTAGCCGATGGCCTTCGACGAGTCGATCACGCTTCCGCCACCCACGGCGAGGATGAAGTTCACGTTCTCCTTCCGGCAGAGGTCAATACCCTCCTTCACTTTCGAGAGCAACGGGTTAGGCACTACCCCACCCAACTCCACGTAGTTGATACCAGCCTCCGTGAGCATCTTCTCAACCTTGTCGAGCAGTCCTGACCGACGGGCACTGCCGCCACCATAGTGTACGAGCACCCTTCCGCCACCATACTGCTGAATCAACTGCGGAAGCTTCTCCTCCGCCTCGCGACCGAACACGACCCGGGTCGGCGCATAGAAATTAAAATCCTTCATCATATCGTTTGTCCGTTTTAGTATTTATGCCGCAAATATAGCAAGAATTTCTGAAACTTCCAAATTATTCGCCGAAAACTTGGACAACTCAGAAAAATGTTGTACCTTCGCAGCGTCAAATGATGAAAAAGTTTCTTTTATATAGTATAATAGGTATATCGGCTCTGATGGGCGCCAGCCATTTCGTAAAGGTCACAAAGGGGTCAGGCACTCTTGTGTCTTTTGTGCCGTCTGTGTCGTCTGCCGATGAAAAAGACACAAAGGGGTCTGACCCTTTTGTGTCGTCGGAGGCTGTGAACGAGGAACTGAAGTACTATTTCGACCGCCACGATGTGCAGGATGAAGGCTTCGAGATGGTGGCCGCCATCGCCTCTGGCCAACGGCTGACGGTCAGCGTCGACCCCACTGTCACGGCCTTGAGCGTCGGTACCTGGAAGGGGCACCAGCGCCAGGGCACCGTCATCAGTCTCGACTCCCTGAAGCGCACAGTCGTCGCCACCTGGCAGGCCGATACCATAGAGACAGGCGTACGCGCCGACTCGACGGGCATCTACATGGGCGACTTCTCCCGACTGAAGGCCGAGGGTCACGGCGCCTTGTACCAACCCGACGGCAGCTACTCCGAGGGCCACTGGAAGGATGATCTCCGTCAGGGCTTTGGTGTCCAACTGCTACGCCCCTACGGTGACGAACCGCGACTACAGGCGGGCGAATGGAGCAAGAACCGCTTCATGGGCGAGCGCATGCGCTACACCACCGAGCGCATCTACGGCATCGACATCGCGAAATACCAGCATGGCAAGGGACGTCGCGCCGTTCCCATCCACTGGGACAAGCTGCGCATCACCCACGTCGGCAAGAGGGGCAGCAATAACGTGAGAGGCACAGCCGACTACCCCGTCTCGTTCGTCTACATCAAGTCGACCGAGGGCACCAGCATCCGCAACCGTTTCTATCTGAACGACTATACCCAGGCACGTAAGCACGATATCCGCACGGGAGCCTACCACTTCTGGTCAGTACGCACGGGCGGAGCCGAACAGGCCACCTACTTCATCCGCAACACCCTGTTCCGCAACGGCGACTTGCCTCCTGTGCTCGACGTGGAGCCTACGAACGCTCAGATTGCCCAGTCGGGCGGTGTCGAAAGACTGTTCCGCGAGATACGTATTTGGCTTAAGGCCGTCGAGCGCCATACCGGCGTGAAACCCATCCTTTACGTCAACCAGATGTTCGTCAACAACCACCTGTCGAAGCAGCCCGACCTGAAGCGCGACTACCGAGTATGGATAGCCCGCTATAGCGAGTATAAGCCCGACGTGCGCCTGACCTACTGGCAACTCTGTCCCGACGGTCGCGTGGCCGGTATTCAGGGCGATGTCGACATCAACGTGTTCAACGGCTACAAGAGCCAGTTCGACACGTTCATCCAAGAAGAAACCATCAAGAGATAAGAAGATATGAAGACGCTGTTGATCCTCGTGGGTAAGACCACCGACCGCCACTTCCAGGCAGGCATCGCCGACTATACCGAGCGTATCGGTCACTACATGCCCTTCGAGCTCGTCACGATTCCTGAACTCAAGAATACGAAGAGCCTCTCTGAGGACCAGCAGAAGACGGCCGAGGGAGAGCAGATCCTGAAGCTCATCCAACCTTCCGACACCGTTGTCCTGCTCGACGAACATGGCCGTGAGCTGCGCAGCATCGAGTTTGCCCGCTGGCTCGAACAGAAGCGCAACACCGCCCGCCGGCTCATCTTCATCATCGGAGGCCCCTACGGCTTCTCCCCTGCCGTCTATGCCCGCGCCAACGAACAGCTCTCCCTCTCGAAGATGACCTTCTCCCACCAGATGATACGCCTTGTCTTCACCGAACAAGTCTACCGCGCCTGCACCATCATCAAAGGCGAGCCCTATCACCACGAGTAACCCCAATAGTATCCTAATCTTTCTCTCTTTTAAGTATTTTTAAGGGGAGGTCGGCAGATATTTGCCGACGGCACGCTGGTGGCTATCCGCTGGAAGGACCAGGGCATGGCTGAGCTGCGCGAATGTTGGGAGGTCAATAGCCTGAAAGACGGCAAGATGCAATGGAAAGCCCTGCGTGCGAAGGAAGACGGCACCACCTTTGAACAAACCGTGGATTGGGAAAGAGTTGAAAAATAATCTATAGCAGGAGATTTCTTACCAAACAATTCGGCAGAAAAAAGCGTGCCTATATCTGGTGATCACATATCCTCCATAGATAATCCACCCTTTGTGACTTCTTTGTTGCGGAATATGCGTCGCTTCATTTCAGTGACTTTCTCTTCCAGTCTGGCAGGAGAGTATTTCTGAGGGTTGCGCTTCACCTCATACGCTTCAACATTGCCATCAAGCGTTTCTGCCACAATGTCAATCTCGAAGTCATCTTTGTTGCCATTGGAGTTGACACCATTCGGTTGCCACCAACCGCCAATCTGTTTGTATCGGCAACTCTCCATCATCTTCTGACGGAACCACCGCTCCAGTGCTATGCCAGAGAATGTGGTATAGTCGTCGATCATGATACGCTCCAATGCTGGCATATTCTGCAACTCGATGAGAGCAGCGTATCTGTTGATGTAGCGAAACCAGAAACGGAAGAAGTTGTCCTGTATCTCATAACGAACAGTCTGGCTGCCTTCTTTAGCACCAATCGGGCGTTTCTTCTTAATGATTCCGTATTTTTCTTCCAGTATCTTCATTTGACCGCCGAGACTTTTCATTCCTAAAGCCCCCTCAATTTCACTTTGTGTCACATCGCCCTGGGCTATTTGGTCGAGGATGCTGAAATACGTTCCATACTGCTTACCGAACTCTTGAATGAGAATCTTCTTGCCTTCGTCCACAAAGTAGCTGTCACCGCTTGAACAAACGTAGCGGATCATCTTCTTTACGTCAGTACATCCATTGTTCATCAGAAGCTCAATGTAACGGGCCACACCGCCTGTAATAGTCCAAAGCGCAAGAAGGTCTTCTGAGGTGTATTTAGGCTTGTAGTCACCAAGGATTTCCTTTATCGTCTCTGTATTGAAAGGCTGCAGTTTGATGGTACAGTCATCTCTTCCGAAGAGTGGTTGCTCTTCATCTTTGAATATCTTTTCCATCATGCGGAATATGGAACCAGACACAATCAAGCATACGTTTGTCTGATTTTTGTATTCGTCCCATAGTTCCTGTATGTCGCTGAAGATACCAGCGTTGATATTATCAAACTCCTGAAATTCGTCAATGAAGAGCGTGAACTTCTTGCGCTTTCCAATCTCCAGTATCATCTGAAAGAGTTCACGAAACGAGCTCATACCCTCTGGGACGAACTCTCCGAGTTTTTCGCGAACCTCCTGTATAAAGGTTCTGACGAGTATGGTTTCCGTCTTTCTGCCAACGAAGAAGTAAAGTCCAGGAGCATCTTCCCGTGTCTCGCTAATAAGTCTATATACAAGGCTTGTCTTACCCACACGTCTTCTGCCTGTGAGCACGACAAATCGTGAATAATCGTTGTACGCCTGACGCTGCAATTCCCTGAGCTCGTTCATTTCGCGTACCCTATCATAGAAATTCTTCATAGATTTTTACGTCGGTAAATTTTACAGCTATAACATTTCTCGTTGCAAAGATAGTGCAAAATTTCGAATAAGCGAAGAAAATGAGAATTTATTTTCATTTTTGAGCGTGAGAAATTTATCTAAATCGAATAAAAAACCAAATAAATCGAGATTTTTTTATTTCGTGAGTTGCTGGTAGAGCTTGAAGAGCTCGGCTGCCGGCAGCGACTGCGGCAACTGGAGCGGCTCCATCGGTGCCTACCACAAAGGCCATGGCGCAGACGATAACTGCCACATAGGCTGGGCCGGCTGGGAGCGCATCTACATCGCCAAGGGCATGAGGCTATGGACTCACACACCGTATAATGGCCCCAACGTGGAGACTGTGACCAACAACCTCCCCTGGTGGAACTACGTACACCAGCGCCCGCAGGCCGCCTTCGACGTGTGCGACCATCCCGGATACGACGAGGCCTCATGTCCGTACTGCATAAAAGAGACCATTGTGCTGAGGTAATTGTAAGCAATTTATTTATGGAAAATTTGGTAGTTTAAATAATTGTTGTTATCTTTGCACTGCAAAAACGGTCGAATAGTACGACTGAATTTGCAGTACATAGTTATTGTTATCATCACCGAAGAAGAGAATGGGTATTCTTTTGCATATGACAAGGAATACCTCAACACGCTTGATGCGACGGACTGATACCAGAAGGATGGATGCATTTTGAAATAAATCAGCAAAATTATTTGGATGTTACGGAAAATAATCGTAATTTTGCGGCGGAATAAAAAACATGTATGCCATGTGTAAAGTAACAGTAGAAGTTGATCAAGATGTACTGCGGGACATGCGTCCGGACTTGGATAGTATTACCGCCATCCGCATTTGGGCACAGGAGTTAATAAACCTGCATATCCAGCAGATGGAGTTGGAAGATGAGGAGACCATGAGCATCGAAGAGGCTCGTGAGATGACTTTGGCAGCGGTAAGGGAGGAGTATGCTAAGGCATGAAGTACGTCATTAGAAAGCGTTGCGCACAAAAGATAACTACGTTCTATCGAAATGTATCAAAAAAGTACAAGCATACGTACTCTTTGGAACTGATGGAAATAAACGTAAATGATGCTTATGACGCTATGTTCCAGATAGAAAAGACTCTTCATAGACGAATACCTACGATAGCCAGGTGGAAAGGCTATCACATGGCTAATACCGACAAGTGGTACTATGCATATACAATCGATGGGGGAACCGTTACTGTGGTGGATGCATGCCATGCCCAAAATATGCACGACTAATTTCGTTGAAAATTTTGTGGAATGGATTTTTATTGCTATCTTTGTGCCCATAAATATGACTAAAACTATAATTGGTATGAAAAGAATACTTCAATGGGTATTCGCTGCGTTCCTGACCTGCGGCATATTATCTTTTATGTCGTGTAGTAACAGTGATAATGCTGATGGTTCTCAGGAGTATACGGGCATACCGCTGATCATACTCGACACCGACATCGGTTCTTCGACCGACGACCTGTTTGCACTGGAGCTGCTCTACCGTTATGAGGAGCAGGGACGCTGCCAATTGCTGGGTGTGGTGGTAGACCGCGAAGGCGAACAGAACGCTGTATTTACAGATGTGATGAACACATACTTTGGCCACGGGGATGTGCCCATCGGGCTCGTCCGTAAAGGCATCGACGCCCCTGTGGTGTGGATAGACTATGCACATGTTGCTGATTTGCTGGATGGCAATGGGCAGCCCATGTTTCAACGTACCGTCACAGACTATAGCGCATTGCCCGACGGCTGGCAGCTCTACCGCAAGCTCTTAGCCTCGCAGCCCGACCACTCGGTAAACATTGTATGTACAGGCTTCGTCACCTGTCTGGCACAGCTGCTACAGTCGGAAGGCGACGAATACTCTTCGCTCAACGGTGTGGAACTGGTGCGCCGTAAGGTGAAATGCATTTATATGCAGGGCGGCTCGTTTGGCGAATCCGAGGAACCGGACTTCAACTTCGCACAAGGCGCCGACTTCGCACAAGAGTTCTTCCGCCTCTGGCCTGCGGATATCGAGATGGTGTTCTCGCCGATGGAGGCGGGACAGACGGTGGATTACAAGCCTGAACAAGTGATCAGCGATATATCTTGGACGGACATTCATCCCATCAAACAAGTGTATATGACCTGCAACTGCGACACGGGCCAGCGCATGTGGGACGTATTGCCGACCATCCAGGCTGTGGAGGGTGACGATCTCTTCACGCTCTCTGAACGCGGCACTCTGACCGTCACCCCCGAATGTGCCACTATCTTTACACCCTCACCTACCGGACATTTTCGCTACCAGTTAACCCGCGACACCACCTGGTCTGCCGCCATACTGGAGAAAATCAGAACATTCAATAAAATACATTAACACAACAGCAACGACAATAATAACTCTTCTTTTCTGATATGTTTGCTGACGTCTACAAGAATCTTTCAGATATTTTTCTTCAATTTGTTTGTAGGTTCAGATATTTTTCTTAATTTTGCAGCGAAAAGTAACAAATTGCATTATGTGTACGTATAATCTTAAACTTGACGACCAGCTTGTTGCTGAGGCCGAGAACGTTCTTGGTAATACTGGTGCAGAATTCCAGTTGTGGCTTGAGCAACAGGTGGAGGCTCTACTGCGCGAGCAAGTAAATCGCAAGCAACGTCATATCCGTGTTCGCAAGAGCAGTCTTACAGACGAACAGCTGGCTGAAATATTGTCACAATATGCACCTCTTACAGATTCAGACTTCCCCGATTTGAGTAAGTCTGATTACGACAACTACGTTCGCTCAAATAGCGGCCGTATAGCAAAAGGTTTGGAGAAATGGCTGTAGCACAAGTTCACCAAAGAGAAATCGTCGAGGTTCCATTCTCACTCCCTGATGGAGATATCCTTCCGCATCCGGCACTTGTTATTTCATGCGATGACTTGCAAAATGTAGAGCCAGGTTTGTTTTATGCAGTTCTCATTTCGACTAAAAATCATCATCCAGAACTCACCATTCCTATTCAAAGTGAATGGTTGTCTTCGCCATTATCCCAACAATCGTATTTCGTGACCCACATCGTCGGTCAGTTTAATTGTGATGACGTCATCAATCGCCATAATTGCTTTATGCGCCAACCTTATTTCGATCAGGTCATCGACAAAATCATCGGTACAATCATTGACGGAGACTTTTAGATCCAGTCAAGACTAATCCTCGCCCATTCATGACAATGAGCGAGGATTTCCTTTTAACTCTAAGCTGAAGCTTAGCTACCCGTGTCGAAGCCACCACCGTTGTCGCCGCTACCGTTCTTGGTGAACGTCTTGCTGGCAACCTCAGAGGATACTCCATCCTTGATGGCGATCGCCTTCACCAGTACGGTGTCAGTCAGGGTCAGAGCCTCACTGTAGAGACTGCTCTCAGCCGTTGGTGTGCTGCCATCTACCGTGTAGCGGATCTCTGCGCCGTCAGGACCAGAGATGGTCGCCAGAGTCGACTCGTCGAACGGCGTCTCTCCACTGATGGTAGGAGCTGCTACGGTCTCCGAACTGGTCGAAGAGCCATTCTGCTCGGAACCGTTGTTCACACCGTTGTCGTCGGTGTTGTCGGTTTCCTCCACAGTGCCCGGATCAGCCGAGGTCACACGCTTCACGATATCGCCATTACGATCATAACAAGTGATCTGGATGGCGGTCGAAGCCAGCTCCTCCTTCAGAGCCACGGTCGGGGTGAACACGATGCGACGCGTACGGATGAGCGACGTTTTCACGTCGTTGACATCTGCCACCGCTTTCGCGGACAGTCCGAAACGCATGTTTCCCAGTCCAGGCAGAGCCACAGAGTGACCCTCGGTTGCCCAGGCCTTGATGACTTCACCGGCCCCTTTCCAGCAGGCCTGCATCACGCCCTCTGAGACGCCACTTCGTATGGCTGCCTCCTTGATCACTTTTTCCTGATCGAGTGTCGAATACAGGTCAGGAACCATCACGTAACGGTACACTTCGGGACCGTCCTTGGAGAACTTAAGCTTCTTCTCCTTCGCTTTGATTTTTAATGCCATAGTTTTAAAAAGATTTCATGGTATTAAACTATTATGCAACCAACTACACCGGGTGGCCGCTTCCCGCTTTTATTATTATGGTGCAAGGGAAGTGCAAGGCGAACGCAGAGCCGAGTTTACTCGGGATTTGCTGAGCCGCAGCCTTCACTCGCATTGTATCTTAAATACAATGCAAAGGTACAAAAAATAATAGAAACCACCAAACTTTATATCAAAAGATATAAATAAAATTTGTTAATATTTTACGAAGCCTTCCAACAGTTTTTCTATGGCTTTCCAAAAAGTGCTGGAAGGCTTCGTGGCAATAATTTTCTCCTTAGTTTTTCGAACAGTCTCTGATGTCTTTAAATGATTGGAATTCAACAGATTAAACTACTAAATTTGGGATTTTCACCATTTTTCTTTATAAACTTATTTTTCAAATTTGAAAAACATAGAGAGTTTATAAGAAAAACAAGCAAAAACCAAACAGACCGACGTAAGAAGCCGTCTGCAAGGGCATTTCAGCTCTTCAGACGGCTTAGCAGAATCCCCTAAAAAACTCAAATGGGGCGCTTGAAATACTCGTTTTGGAGATAGTCGGCGATGTCATATTTCAGATCACCTTCGGGTGCTTTACTCTGACAGATGTCGAAAACGGTGAAGTTGGCCAGGTCGGCCATGCCACCGATGCTGGCACTCCACTCATTGATGGCATCACGGTCGGGGATGACGATCACACTGCGGCCACGTAGCGGTTCGAGCACCTCACGACGCAGCATCGTCTTGTTACCTGTAGCCACCCAAGTCCATTGCGGGAAGGCCACCGCACCGAACAGGGCATTCTTGGGACTTTCGACGAGTATCACCAGGTTGTCGGGATATCTGCTGAGCAGATGTTCACCAAACAGACACGTAGAGCGGAATCGGGCACCCTTCTGCAGACGGCCCTCGCGCACCCATATACTGCCCAGCCAAAAGCAGGAGCCTGGGGTACTGTGAGCAAAGAGGGGTGACGATGGATCTGTCTCATAGTGCTGCACCTTCAGATTGCACACGCGACCATGCTTATCAATATTCGGGAATACGGTACAATTGTCGTGGCCATTCATGGCATAACAGCCGATACGGTATTCCTCGGTGATCCACTTGACGGCTTCTGGCTGGGCGATACGCATCAAACACTGACAAAGCGAATTTTCAGGCGACACCAGTTCACCGACCATCGACATGGGGATATAGGTGTAGTCAGGTTCAGCAGGCTTTACCGCTGGGCGAGGCTTGGGTCTTGGCATATAGCCGCCATACGTTGAGGTGCTGATGCCAAACTCATTGGAGAGCCACTGACAGGCCTCTTGGAATGACCAGCTTTCATGCTGCATAACGAAGTCAATGACACTCCCACCCTTGCCGCAGGCGAAACAATGACAGTGATTCTCGTTAGTACGCTCGTATAATGTCAGTGAAGGACGCGCGTCTTCATGCCAGGGACAGATGGTTTTTGTCACTGCTCCAGACCGCTGCAACTGACAGCCTAACCGCCGTGCCACCTCCGTTATGGAGATGGCCTTGAGACGGTCGAGATCGAAATGTTCATGCTGGCTGTTCATTGCTCCGTGACTTTAAGTTTGAAATACAAGGTATTCGCATACATCACACGGGTGTAGCCCAGACCTTCGAGACGATCATAGAACTTGTTCTTACCGATAGCCTTAAGCGACGAATTGATGCAATAGCTGCGGTAGGCTGTGTAGAGTTCTGAAGCCTGAGTGGTGTACTCAGATTCTTCACAGGCTTCACTCAGGAACAAACGTACATTGTCAGACTGAAGACGGTACTGTTCGAGTGCCTTATCACTGCTTTCACAGGGCGAGAACTCGCGGCGGGTCATCAACGCAGGCAAGGCCTGGAGAACCCAGCGGAGGATACCGGGCAATTCACTCTTGAGTTTCGATGCCAGCTGGCGATCAATCTCCTCTTTGGGAATGGTGACCTGATAAGCCAGGATCATCAGACGACGGAAGAAGCCGAAGGTATTCTCGGCACGAGGCAGAATGTTGAAAGCCGCGATAAGCTTGCCGTAGTCATTGGTCTCACGAGGATCGCGATACAGATGCTTGATGAGCACCCTTTCGCCCGATGTGAGCTGTTTCAGCACGTTGGGGTTGACGTCCTTGCCGCTCTCATGGGAGATGTTGAGCATCTTGCCTTCAATGCCTGCGCGCTTCACATCATCGTTGGTCAGGTCGGCCAGACTGAGATAGCTGACATTCACCGAACCTAACAGCGATTCGATGACCTCCAGTGTCACGGACTTGCCGTTTAAGCCTTCGCCATAGAGAAGAAGCATCTTCTCGAGTTCATGTCCCGGCATCAGGCAATAGCCTATAAACTCAGCCAGGAGCAACTGGGCATCGGCCTGAGGCAGGACGCGGTCGATGAAGGCCTGCCACAACGGGCATTCCGCCTCGCTGTCATAGCAATAGCCGAGACAATAGAAGAAAAAGTCGGCTTTGTCGTGTTCGCGGAGTGTGACGCTGCCGTCACTTTTGATGACTAATGTGCCATTGCTAACGTTCATACTAAGAATGAAATTACCATCAATCTCACCCCTCTCACAGATTACACAGGCGCAGTTATCAACCTCCCCGTGCCCGTTGGGACTGGTATCAGTATTCATATTGATGCATACAACGGATCTGATAATCTCCAAAGTCAGACTTTTGTCGTCGATACTTGGAACGCTGCTCGTGCTCACGGTAAGAAAGCTACTTGCAACTTCACTCCTTCGATGTATTCTATGATTCTTGCTCCGGGTAACCTTTATACCGACGGAACAGGTGCTTTGCATATGGCAGATAATTATTACGAGCACATATATAATAATGCGGGTAATTTTGCGAATGACGCTTCATGGAATATGAACAATCGCACCCACTTCAATTTCAATGAGCTTTATTGCTTAATGAAGGGCGAAGCGCTTGATATTAGTAAAGCTTATTCTAATAAAGGCTCTTTTGAGGACGCAGAGATAACATTCTCTGGCAAGGACTGGCACGTTCCTTCGCTGGCTGATTGGACTGCTATGACTACCGGCGACCGTCCTGGCGCTACGTTTACCTACCCCAGCGGCAAAGGTACTGCATCCACCACTGGCTGGAAGTTCGTCAAGACAGTGGTGATCAATATGTCAGGTGCGGGTACATCCTCTCAATACGGCACTGATGCCCTGGATCCTAGTGCAGCTGGGCCCAGCACAAATTTCCAGGCCGGTCTGTTGATTTTCCCCGACAATGTTGAAATTACCCTTACAGGTAGCAGTTCTCCTGATCCTGATACTAAAAATAAAGTAGATGCTGCAAATGACGCTTTATATCTTTCTCAGAGTATCTTTGATAACCTCATCACCCAAGGTTGCGCATTCCTGCCATCTGTTGGTCGTCAGGCTAGCGGTAGTTTTGGTCAAGTTGGTATTGGCGGCTATTATTGGTCAAGTACCCAGGGCGATGGTAGTAACGGTTACTGGTTTCTCTTTAACGATTCGCACGTTGAAATGGGAAATAGCGGTAAATCAATATTCAGGTCCGTCCGTCTCGTCAGCAAATAATAGCCTCAGGTTGTTTTTTAATTAACAAACATTAGCCCGCAGAACTCTCTCTGCGGGCTGTTTTTATGTACAAGGGGACCGTTCGGCTCACGCGGGGACAGGAGTGTGAAGAGATAGATCTTTCGATAGTCATGGGGACTGGCACTTGGGTGTAGGTGCCAGTTCTCCAAAGATAAATAAAGAACGAGGCTTGGACTAGCCGTAGGGACAGATTCTGTCTTAATCTCCAAATAAAAGAGAAGAAAAATAGAACATATTAACAAACATTATCCGTTTGACAATTAAAAGCATATTTGTCTTGTCCTGTTTCATAGCCAATATGGAGCAGGACATTTTTCTGGATATGTTTTTTGCTTTTTTCTTTGCTGTCTCAGAGAATTTGTTTACCTTTGCAGCCATCAAGGGAAGTCACTGGCGCAGTTTGCCAGAGGTACTATCTCGTGTGGCTGTGTTTCGAGGCGCGGCCACTTTTGTTAGAAAGGCGGATTTCCGTGCTCATCCGTCGCATTCCAGTCTACAGGCTCATGTTTTGGTCCTATGCAGTCCTCCGGCCCATATTCCAGTTCCGTGTCCTCTTCCTTCATTCTCTTTTTGGGTGTGTGAGTTTTGTCGCGCATCGGGTCATATTCCTCGCCGTTCTTCCATAGAGTGTATATAAGCAGGAGCAGGCGCCGCATGGCGGCTGTCACGCCAATCTTCTTCTCCTTGGGGTGCTTCTGACATATCCTCCCATATACGGTCTTTATCTGCGGGTTGTAGCGGACAGCAACCAGTGCTGGCATGTAGAGTGCTGCACGAATGTGAGCGTTCCCCCTTTTTGAGATTGCATGCTTCGGGTCTTCCTTACCAGACTGTCTGGCTCTCACGTCGAGCCCAGCATAGCTTGTGAGCTGCTTTCTGTTCTCTATGAGGTGGAAGCCCTCTGTCTCTGCAACAATGCATACGACGGTGGTCACTCCGAGTCCCTTGGTCTTGGCGATGCGCTTCACCCTGGCCTCCAAATCCTTGTCCTCGGCAACCTTCTGCATGATGGCCTTGTCGTTATTCTCCATCAGTGTGTCAATCTCGTCAATAAGCTTCTGACAATTCTTGCGGACTGTCTTGTCTGCTTCCTTCATATGATTGAGTGACTCCATGCGGTTCATTACAGAGGTCATGATCTGCGACAGGTCAGCGTGGAAACGCGTCATCTGGCGCAACTCAAGGTAGATCGGTGCTGGAGGCGACCATGGCTTCAGCTTGCGGCTTGTGCATCCCATCAGGGCCAGGCTGCGGGCATCCATCGCGTCTGTCTTGGTCTTGATGCCCTCGGCCTCACAGATACTGCGGGCCTTGTTGGGAAGCACCACGTAGACCGTCTGCCCGATCTTGTGCAGATGGTAGGCCAAAGGTTCGTAATAGACGCCTGTAGGCTCCATTAGATAGGTCAGCGGGAAGCCCTTTACGGCCTCCTTCCGGCTCCATTTTACGAACTGGTTAAAACTTGACTTCGTGTTTTCGAAGTCGATACTCGTCGTGTGACAGCCCACGTCGCTGGCCCTGTTATACATCTGGAGACAGGCGGTGAACTTGTCTTTGGAAACGTCAATTCCCACACACTGACGGAAATACCTGTCGAGTGTCATCTGTGAATCTGGCTTCATCTTCTAACTGTTTTAATTGTTAATGAATAAGTTTTTAGACTATAGCCAAATCTTCTTCGACTTTACTCTTATCGGACACTGCATCGCCCTCTCATGGCGTGCTTCGATTCTTTGTCCAGACTCTAAAGACTTGTAAAGGGAGTGGGTATTGATCTGTCCCACGGTATAGAACTTGTCTTACCTAGGCATTTGTCTCCTCACTCCCCACGGCCATAATCTCTAGCAAAACTACAAAATCATAGCCGTATGTCCTAAACTTATACCATGTTTAACATCGGACATTTAGAACATTATCTATAATCTGGTGCAAAGGTAAGAGGTCTTTGATCTTTTTTAAAGAAGAAAATGGAAAACGGGAAGTCAATCGGCTTCCGTTTCTTCGTGGCACGGAAACAGTTGTCCCTTCGTGGCGTTAAATAATCGTTTGTGCCCAGTTTGGAATTTCTTCGGTATAGCGCTTAAAGAGTTCTCCGTCAATTGTACGATATAACAAGCGAGGAAGTTGATCGTCAATGGAGTTGTCGTATACATAAGCACGATCTACGAAAGCAATAGCTTCCTCCGCATTCAGAAGAGACTTATAGTATCTGGAAATTACCTTTGAAATAGGTACTTCGTGTCCGCCATTAAGATAGCGCTGAGTAATTCGAGCCACGTTTATCGAAGGATCAGATGTGCAGACATAGAAGAATCGGATAAAGAAACCAGACTCCTTAGCTTTTTTAAGAAATTCGAGTTTCTCAGGAGATGAGAACACTGTCTCGAATACGAAGTCGCGACCTTGCTCTAAGCATTCATATCGCATCTGTGTGGCTTTTTCTGCTGCTTTTAATACTGCCTCAGGTGAATTCCAGTCCCCAAACATCTCCTGAGCTATGTTATCAGGATTGATATACAGACTATCGGCAGCCCATTCATTGTTAAGCAATTGAATGGTGGTTGTGGTTTTGCCTGAGCCATTGGGACCTGCAACTACACATAATGTAGGGCGGCGGTTAGTCATCAAGTATCTTCTTTCGTTGAGAACGTCGGGCTTTTATGATGTGAGCTACTTCCGAAAAGCGTCTCTGCTTCTCGGCTTCTGCCTTGGCACTTGATTCTCGTGCTGCCTTGGCCACATCTTCCATCAGGGCCTGCAACATTTCGTCGGTAGGCTCTTCCATAGAAGTCAGGCGATATTTCTTATGTACCTCAGTCATATTTACCAGTATTTGTGTGCAAAGATACAAAGTATATTTGAAAGTTCCAAATATTATTGAAAAAAAGTAAATAACAGAGGGACGGTTCTGATTGAGCGAGGACTCATTCAGAACCGTCCCTTTTGAGTTGCTTCTGAGTTCTTACAGATCGTTGTAATTCTGGACGCTGAAGGTCGAGGTGCGCATGTCGCCGGTCTCGAAGCCTCGTTTCAGCCAGCGCTTACGCTGGTCGGAGGTGCCGTGGGTGAAGGATTCGGGGGTTGCACGGCCCTGAGCCTTCTTCTGCAGCCAGTCGTCGCCGATGGCCTTGGCCAGTTCGAGACCTTTCTCCAGGTCACCGTACTCCATCGAGTGGTTCATGGCGTCCTCGTAGTGTGCCCAGACTCCGGCATAGTAGTCGGCGAGCAGCTCGAGACGAACGCTGATCTGATTGGCCTGAACCTTATCTGTCTGGTTCATCGCCTGATGGGCCTTGCCGAGTGTTCCTGTGAGATTCTCCACGTGGTGACCGATCTCATGGGCAATCACGTAAGCGTAGGCAAAGGTATTACCCTCGACACCCAACTGACGTTTCATCTGTGTGAAGAACGAGAGGTCGATGTAGAGCTTCTGGTCGCCAGAGCAATAGAAAGGGCCTACGGCAGCTGTTGCGTTACCACAGGCTGACTGTACTTGGTTGCTGAACAGCACGAGCGTAGGAGGTGTATAGGTACCACCCATCTCCTGAAAGACCTTTCCCCAAACATCCTCGGTCGAGGCGAGGATCTTCTTACAGTCGGAGGCCAGTTCCTGCTCTTCCTCAGTAAAGTTGGCCTCATCGACAGTCTCCGTACGGGCTGCCATCTGTTCCTGGGCTGCCTGCAGACCTGCTGAGAGGGGATCGCCTCCACTCATCCATGCAAACAACGCTGCGACGATTACTGCACCGATACCACCGACACCGGCTACTGCTTTTCCACTCATTCCGCGGCGGTCTTCCACGTTGGAACTTTCTCTTCTTCCATCTAATCTCATAATGCTTTAAGTTTTAAGTTGTTATGTAATGTTTCTGAAATTTAATATTTAATGCTTAATGCTTAATTTATCACCTCACCGTCATATGGAAGCAACCTTGCTTTACTTCATACTTGATGTAGCAACGGTTTTGGTTGCGCATATCGCGCAGCACCTCGCTGAGCACCCATTTCAACGTGTCGTTACGAACCTGTCGACGAGCAGGTCCTTCGGGATCTTCGACCGTCTTGTAGCGGTTATAGCAGATATCGAAGGTGGTGCCGTAGAGGTGACAGGAGTTCTCGGTGGCATTGCCGTTACGGCGGCGCAATTTGGCGACATCCTCCTGAGAACGGAGCACACTGGTCACAATGATCTTATGCATGGGGACGCCCTTGACATACAGACTGTCGAAGAACGCCTGACCGATATCCTGCAGCAACACGGCGGCACGAGGCACCAGGTAGGGAATGCTGGAGTAAAGCGGGTCGACATGGAAATAGGGATTGGAGCCCACATAGACCAGTTCGCGCTTACGCGACTCGGCATCCTCACGGTTCTTGACAGGAGAGACGCCCCACTTCTGGGCAGCCACCAACTGTACGGCATTGGTATCGGGAAACGCCTCGGCATAGCTGGAGACGGATCTTATCTTATGGACGGAGGAACGCGAAAGGTGGAGGGGGGAATCTGCCGTTGGACTATTCTCACTTTCCACATTGGCCGAAACAGCCACCTGAGGGAAGAGCAGACGGACTGCAGCCAGTAGCAATACCACGACTGCGAAACCCTGCAAATATGATTTTTTTGTCAATCTCATAAAGAAAATTCTATTTCGGGGGCAAAGTTACAAAAAAAAAATGTAACTTTGCACGCAAAAATAATAATTTGTATACAGATTGATCGAGAAACATCTAATATTAGAGGACATTGACCCCGTTGTTTTCTATGGGGTTGGCAATGGACATCTGCAGATGATACGCTCACTTTTCCCGAAGTTGCGCATCGTCGCCCGCGATAATGTCGTCCGTGTACTCGGCGATGAGGAGCAGATGGCTACCTTCGAGGAGAACGTGGAGAAGATACGTCAGCACGTGCTCAGATTCAACTCCCTGAAGGAAGAAGACATCCTCGACATCGTCAAGGGCCGACGGACGAAGGACGATATCCCCGAGGGGGTGGTCGTCTATTCAATGTCGGGGCGCCCCATCAAGGCAAGGACTGCCAACCAGCAGCGGCTGATAGAGGCTTACGAGAAACACGACATGATATTCGCCGTGGGCCCTGCCGGTACGGGTAAGACCTACCTGTCGATAGCCCTGGCCGTGAAGGCGCTGAAGGAGAAGACAGCGAAGAAAATCATCCTGAGCCGTCCGGCTGTGGAGGCCGGCGAGAAACTGGGATTCCTGCCTGGTGACATGAAGGAGAAGATCGACCCTTATCTCCAGCCGCTCTATGATGCGCTGGAGGACATGCTGCCACAGGTGAAGCTGCAGGACATGATGGAGAAGCACGTCATACAGATAGCGCCGCTGGCTTTTATGCGAGGCAGAACGCTGAGCGACGCGGTGGTCATCCTCGACGAGGCCCAGAACACCACGCCCGCACAGATCAGGATGTTCCTCACCCGCATGGGATGGAACACGAAGATGATCATCACGGGCGACATGACACAGATAGACCTACCCCACTCGCAGAAGAGCGGACTGATCGAGGCCATACATATATTAAATAATGTAGAGGGCATCGGCGTGGTGAACCTTGACCGTTCGGACATTGTCCGCCACAAGCTCGTCACCCGCATCGTCAACGCCTACGAGGAATACGACAAAGAGGTGAAAGGTGAAGAAGTGAAAGGTGAAAAGTGAAATCGAAAAATAGTAAATCGTAAATAAGTAAATCGTAAATAAGTAAATCGTAAATAATGTGATGAAAGCATTAACAAAGACGGACTTTAAGTTCGAAGGACAGAAAAGCGTATATCACGGAAAAGTCCGTGATGTGTATAACATCAATGACGACCTGATGGTCATGGTAGCAACCGACCGTATCTCGGCTTTCGACGTGGTACTGCCGAAGGGCATCCCCTTCAAGGGACAGGTGCTCAACCAGATTGCCGCCAAGTTCCTCGATGCCACAACAGACATCTGCCCGAACTGGAAACTGGCAACCCCAGACCCCATGGTGACCATCGGTCTGAAGTGTGAAGGGTTCCGTGTGGAGATGATTATCCGCAGCATCCTCACAGGTAGCGCCTGGAGAGAATACAAGAACGGCTGCCGCGAACTCTGCGGCGTGAAGCTGCCCGAGGGCATGAAGGAGAACGAGCGATTCCCCGAGCCTATCATCACTCCGACGACCAAGGCTGACGAGGGTCACGACATGAACATCTCGAAAGAGGAGATCATTGCTCAGGGCATCGTGTCGGCAGAGGACTACGCCGTGATGGAGGACTACACCCGCAAGATCTTCAAGCGCGGTCAGGAGATTGCCGCCAAGCGCGGACTGATCCTCGTAGACACCAAGTACGAGTTTGGCAAGCGCGACGGTAAGGTGTATCTCATCGACGAGATCCACACCCCCGACTCCAGCCGTTACTTCTATGCCGACGGCTATGAGGAGAAGCTGGCCAAGGGTGAGCCCCAGAAGCAGCTCTCGAAGGAGTTCGTGCGCCAGTGGCTCATCGAGCACAACTTCATGAACGAGCCGGGACAGGTGATGCCTGAGATTACCGACGAATATGCTGAGAGCGTCAGCGACCGCTATATCGAGCTCTACGAGAACATCGTCGGTGAGAGATTTGAGCGCGAGCAGAGCGACGAGGATATCGACCAGCGCATCGAGAAGAACGTCAGCGCCTGGCTCAAGGCATTCAAGAACAGATAACCATGAGCTACGAGCAGGAGGAAATCAAACCCTATCACGACGGCGGGAAGGCGCAGCAGGTGGAACAGATGTTCGACCATATCGCCCCCACCTATGACAAGCTGAACCACAGGTTGTCGTGGGACATCGACAAGGGCTGGCGGAAAAAGGCCATCAGACAGCTGGCGCCCTTCCATCCTCAGACCATGCTCGACATCGCAACAGGTACCGGTGACTTTGCCATCCTCTCGGCAAAACTCCTGAACCCCACCCGACTCGTCGGGGCTGACATCAGCGAGGGGATGATGGAGATAGGCAGGCAGAAGGTGAAGAAGGAGGGACTGGACCAGATTATCAGCTTCGACAAGGAAGACTGTCTGAATCTCAGCTATGCCGACAACACCTTCGATGCTGTGACAGCAGCCTTCGGCATCCGCAACTTCGCCGATCTGGACCAGGGACTGAAAGAGATGTGCCGTGTGATGAAGACTGGCGGACACCTGAGCATCGTGGAACTGACTTCACCCGTGAGCTTCCCGATGAAACAGCTCTTCCACATCTACGCCCACACGGTGCTGCCTGTCTACGGGCGACTGATCAGTAAGGACACCAGTGCCTACAGTTATCTGACGAAGACCATCGAAGCCTTCCCGCAGGGAGAGCAGATGGTGGGGATTCTCAAGAAGGCCGGCTTCAAGGAGGCTTCCTTCAAACGGCTCACATTCGGCATTTGCACCATGTATTTCGCAACCAAATAAACAACAAAAATGGACAAGTACGGACTTATCGGCTACCCTTTGGGACATTCGTTTTCCATCAGCTACTTCAACCAGAAGTTTGCTGACGAAGGTATCAATGCGCGGTATGAGAATTTTGAGATTTCAAGTATCGACATCCTCACAGAAGTGTTGGACAAGAATCCGAACCTGCGAGGACTGAATGTAACCATCCCCTACAAGGAAAAGGTGATTCCCTTCCTGGATTCACTATCGCCTGAGGCCAGAGCCATAGGAGCCGTGAATGTCATCAGGGTGACTCACGAGAAGAACAAGACTATCCTGAAAGGCTTCAACAGTGATGTCATCGGGTTCACACAGAGCATCGAACCCATGCTCGACAAGAAATGGCATAAGAAGGCCTTGATCCTGGGTACAGGCGGTGCGTCGAAGGCCATCAACTACGGTCTGAAATCCCTGGGACTGGAAACCGTCTTCGTCAGCCGTTATGAGCGTCCCGACACGATCCAGTATAAGAAGATTACACCCGAGGTTATCAAGGAATACAATGTCGTAGTCAACTGTACCCCCGTCGGGATGTATCCGCATACAGACGAATGTCCGGAACTGCCCTACGAAGCGATGGACTCGCATACCATTCTCTATGATCTGATCTACAATCCCGATCAGACGCTGTTCATGAGAAAGGGAGCTGAACATGGTGCCGACGTGAAGAACGGGCTGGAAATGCTGTTGCTGCAGGCTTTTGCCTCATGGGAATTCTGGAATGGGAAGGAGAAATAAGGTTAGAAGTTAGGGGTTAGAGGTTAGATTTTTAAAGTTTAGAGATAAAATGACTGATAATAGATACATGATGAGGGGCGTGAGCGCTGCCAAGGAGGACGTTCACGCTGCCATTAAGAACATCGACAAGGGCATCTTCCCACAGGCTTTCTGTAAGATTATCCCCGACATATTGGGCGGTGACCCTGAGTATTGTAACATCATGCATGCCGACGGCGCTGGCACTAAGTCGAGCCTCGCCTACATGTACTGGAAAGAGACAGGCGACCTCTCTGTGTGGAAGGGTATTGCCCAGGACGCCATCGTGATGAATACCGACGACCTGCTCTGTGTGGGAGCCGTAGATAACATCCTCGTATCATCGACCATCGGACGAAATAAGATGCTCGTGCCTGGTGAGGTCATCTCGGCCATCATCAACGGCACAGACGAGCTGTTGGCAGAACTCCGTGAAATGGGTATCGGCATTTATCCCACAGGTGGTGAGACGGCTGACGTGGGCGATCTGGTCCGAACCATTATCGTCGACTCTACCGTGACCTGTCGCATGAAGCGCTCAGACGTCATCGACAATGCCAATATCCGTCCTGGTGACGTGATTGTAGGCTTGTCGTCAACAGGTCAGGCCACCTACGAGAAGCGTTACAACGGCGGTATGGGTTCCAACGGACTGACTTCGGCCCGTCATGATGTCTTCGCCAAGTATCTGGCAGAAAACTATCCTGAGAGCTATGACCACGCTGTACCCGACGAGCTCGTGTATAGCGGCAAATACAAACTGACAGATGCCGTCGAGGGATCACCCGTAGACGCTGGTCAGCTGGTACTCTCTCCTACCCGGACCTATGCCCCTGTGATCAAGAAGCTGCTCGACGAGTTGCGCCCTGAGATTCACGGTATGGTACATTGTACGGGCGGCGCCCAGACGAAAGTATTGCACTTCGTCAGCGACAACTGTAAGGTCATCAAGGACAACATGTTCCCCGTTCCCCCACTCTTCCGTGCCATCCACGAGTGCTCAGGCACAGACTGGAAGGAGATGTACCAGGTGTTCAACATGGGTCACCGCATGGAGATCTATGTTCGTCCTGAGGTAGCCGAGAAGGTTATCGGGATATCGAAGAGCTTCAACATCGATGCCCAGATCGTCGGCCATATCGAGGAAGGTCAGAAGAGTCTGACGATTAAGAGTGAATTCGGAACATTCGAATATTAATAATCATTTTTCAATTTAAAAGTGGAGAATAACAGTATATTACAGAAACTAGACGGACTGGAGGCACGCTTCGAGGAGGTATCAACACTGATTACTGACCCCGACGTGATAGCCGACCAGAACCGTTTCGTTAAACTGACGAAGGAATACAAGGATCTGGGCGACATCATGGATGCCCGCAAACGCTACATCGCCTGTCTGAACAGCATCAAGGAGGCCAAGGACATCCTGGCTAACGAGGATGACCCCGAAATGAAAGAGATGGCCCGTGAGGAACTGGCAACGAACGAAGAGCTTCAGCCTAAGTTGGAAGAGGAAATCAAGATTGCCCTTATTCCGAAGGACCCCGAAGATGCCAAGAACGTGCAGATGGAGATCCGTGCAGGAACAGGTGGCGACGAGGCTTGCCTCTTCGCCGGCGACCTCTTTAAGATGTACAAGAGCTACTGCGACTCAAAGGGTTGGACGCTCTCCATCACCAGCGTATCAGAAGGAGCCGTGGGTGGTTATAAGGAGATTGACTTCGCCGTCAGTGGTGCCGATGTCTATGGCACGCTGAAATACGAGTCAGGCGTTCACCGTGTCCAGCGCGTACCTGCTACAGAGACCCAAGGCCGTATGCACACCTCGGCAGCTACCGTTGCCGTACTGCCCGAGGCAGACAAGTTCGAGGTACATGTGAACGAGGGTGAGATCAAGTGGGATACCTTCCGCAGTTCTGGTGCTGGTGGTCAGAATGTGAACAAGGTGGAATCAGGTGTGCGCCTGCGCTATATGTGGAAGAACCCGAACACAGGTGAGACCGAGGAAATCCTCATCGAGTGTACGGAGACCCGTGACCAGCCCAAGAACAAGGAGCGTGCACTCTCGCGTCTGTATACCTTTATATATGATAAGGAGCATCAGAAGTATATGGACGACATCGCCAGCCGCCGTAAAAGTCTCGTATCCACTGGCGACCGTTCGGCGAAGATCCGCACATACAACTTCCCCCAAGGCCGTGTGACGGATCACCGCATCGGCTATACCACCCATGATCTGCAAGGGTTCCTCGGTGGCGACATCCAGGCAATGATTGATGCGCTGACAGTAGCCGAGAATGCAGAGCGAATGAAGGAAACAGAACTGTAGAAGATTGAGGATTGAAAATTGAAGATTGAAGATATGAATAGACAGGAATTGATTAATCAGATAAGTGAGAAACAGAGTTTCCTCTGTGTGGGGCTCGATACGGATATCAACAAGATACCCCAGTGCATCATCGACGAGGCAAAGGCCAAGGACGGCGAGGATTACGTCTTCCGCGCCCTCTGCGAGTTTAATGCCCTCATTATCGATGCGACAGCCCCCTACTGCGTAGCCTATAAGCCCAATCTGGCTTTCTACGAGGCCTACGGTGTAGACGGTCTGATGGCCTTCGAAGCCACTATCGACTATCTGAAGGAGGAATATCCTGATCACTTCATCATAGCCGATGCCAAACGCGGCGATATCGGCAACACCTCGAAGATGTACGCCAAGACCTTCTTTGAGACCTATGACGTCGATGCTCTGACCGTGGCCCCCTATATGGGTGAGGATTCGGTAACGCCCTTCCTGGGCTACGAGGACAAATGGGTGATCCTCCTGGCGCTGACCAGCAACAAGGGTTCGCACGATTTCCAGCTGACGGAAGATCAGCAGGGTGAACGTCTCTTTGAGAAGGTGCTCAGAACATCTCAGAACTGGGGCACGGACGAGAACATGATGTATGTCGTTGGTGCGACACAGGGGCAGATGTTCGAGGATATCCGCAAGCTGGCACCTAACCATTTCCTGCTGGTACCTGGCGTAGGTGCTCAAGGCGGTTCGTTGCAGGAAGTCTGCAAATACGGCATCACCAAGGACTGCGGTCTGCTGGTCAACTCCTCACGCGGCATCATCTATGCATCGAATGGTGAGGACTTTGCAGAGGTAGCAGCCCAGAAAGCCAAAGAACTGCAACTGGAAATGTCAATAGAACTTGGAAAAATCGGTTTTATCTAAACAATCATGGAAAAAGATGTATTTAGAGCTCTTCAGTCGTGTCCCCTTTACGAAAACATATCTGACGAGGACATTTTGAGAAGCATGAAAGATATACCGTACGAACTGGTACAGTATCCTAAGAAAGCGATCTATAAAAAAACAGGCCAACCTATCGAATTTGCCGATATCATTGTTTCGGGCGAGGTAAAAATTAAGCTGGAGAGTAAAACGGGGAAACGCGCAACAGTTATAAGTTATGGTATAGGAAGGATTGTGGCACCGTCGGTAATTTTTTCGAAAAGCGGCATCTTCCCCGTGACTCTGGAAGTGTCTAAACCTACGACCTTTCTCCGCATGACTCCAGAATCCCTGTTGAAGGTCATGAGTCGTAACAAGAAAATTCAGCAGAACTTCATCAGACGCCTCTCTTCAATCTGTTACGAACTGATCGACACCTTGAACCTGATTACGCTTCATACCGTCAGGGAGAAGGTGGCTATTTTCCTGCTGAATGAATCCAACCGCCGCAATGCTGATTCATTCACACTCGACAAATCTCGTCAGGAGATTGCCGATTTGTTTGCTATCCAGAAATTCTCCCTCCAGCGTAGCCTCTCTGAGTTTGCGGATGAAGGTATCATACAGGTTAACGGGAAAAGCATCACGATCCTCAATCGCAAGAGACTGTCCTCAATCGCCAACCTTTAGACACTCATCACTCCATTGCTGCAGACGCTCATATTCTTCTTTCGTCAGACGGAGGAAGGAACCGTGCTGAGGACGGTCTACGCCTTCGATATTCCTCGGAGAATGGAAGTTTCGCATATACTGATCTGCCAGACAGAGGCGATAGTTCTTGGGCTTTGAGGAGTATTCGATATAGCCAATCACCC
>JAEETB010000205.1 GCA_016286575.1 Prevotella sp. | reverse complement strand
CTGGTGGCCATGCCGCCTCGCCAGAGGGTGGCGGTGTCGGGCGATACGAAGAATCCGATGGAGAGGAGCTTGACTCCATATTGCTCAACGGGGCAGATGAGGTCGCGGCCATCTTTCTTGACGGCGTAGGGACGGGCATTCTCGATGTCAAACATTTTGGGCATAGATGGCCCGAAGATATCGGTATCGAGCAGACCTACCTTGTAGCCTAAGCGGGCGAGGGCGATGGCGAGGTTGGCAGAGACGGTGCTCTTGCCTACGCCTCCCTTGCCTGAGCTGACGGCGATGATGTTCTTGACGCCTGGCAGCAGCTGGCCTACCTCAGGGCGAGGGGCTGTCTTGAACTCGGTCTCGATGGTCACTTCAACATCCTGGCCGCAGTGGTACTTGATGGCTGCCTCGGCGGCCTTGACTGTGGACTTGAGGAAGGGGTCGGTGTCGCGCGGAAACTCGAGCACGACCTTGACTCTCCAGGGATCGCCTTCAGCGGCGGGGGCTGCCACCGAGGGGGTGTCGGCCACCATGCCGCTTTCAACGACGTTTTTCTTCGTGCCGGCATACATCACTGTAGCCAGCGCATCCATAATGAGTTGCGGATATAAAGTCATTTACGGATTTACGAATTTACGATTTACGATTTTATTCTATTCTTTTTCCTTGACACCGGACTGCTTGGCCCACTTCTTGTCGATGGCATAGACCTGCATGGTGCCTTTGGGGATGTAGATGATGGGGTTGCTGCCCTTGAAGGTGTCGCCGCTGACCTTCGGGGGCTTGGGTGAATTGATGGTCACTGTTGCCAGTGTCTTACACTCCTGGAAGGCTGAACCGCCAAGTTCCTTGATGGTAACAGGCAGTTCGACGTTGGCGAGCTGGAGACAGCCCTTGAAGGCATCGCCACCGATGGTCTGAAGGCCATTGGGGAAGACGGCTGAAGGCAGGGAGGCGCACTTCTCGAAGGCAGCGTCCTCGATCTTCTGCAGGGCGGCAGGCCAGTTGATATCGGAGAGCATGGTGCACTCCAGGAATGCGTTTCTGCCAATACGCTTGACGGTGTTAGGCAATATGACCTTACGCAGGCTGGTGCAGCCCTTGAAGACGTTGGTCTCAATCTCGTCGATGATTCCGTTGATGGTCACCGTCTCGAGGTTGATGCACTTCTGGAAGGCATGGTCGCCCAGATTCTTCAGCGCACTGCCGATCTCGATGCTGCGCAGGCTGGTGCAGCCACCAAAGGCCCAGTCGTTGATCTTGGCCAGACCTGCCGGGAGCTTGATGGTTGTCAGTGCCTTACAATCCTCGAAGGCGTGGCTGCTGATGGTCTTCAACGAGGCTGGAACAGTGATGCTGGTGAGGCTTTCGCAATTCTGGAAAGCGGCTGTGTTGATATCGGAGAGGTCGCCCTGTATCTCAACGGTCTGCAGCGAGGTACATCCTCCGAAGGCTGCCTGTCCGAGTTTGGAGATCTTATCGAACTTGGCAGCTGTCAGGCTCTTACAGCCTGAGAAGGCACTGGGGCCTACCTCGGCTACAGAAGCCATCTGGATGGTCTTGAGCTCTTTACAGCCATCGAAGGCTGCTGATTCGATCTCCTTGACCGTGATGGGCAGGACGATAGATGTCAGGCTCTCGCAGCTCTTGAAGGCTGAACCGCCAATCTTCTTCACACCCTCGGGGATGTTGATGGTCTTCAGACTCTTACATTTGCTGAATGCCTGTGGGGTAATCTCTTCGAGGCCCTTGGGAAGCTGGATGGAAACCAGACTCTTGCAACCTTCGAAGGCTTCGTTGCCAATCTTCTCCAGTCCGGCGGGTAATGTGATGGCTGCGAGACTCTCGCAGTCCTGGAAGGCTTCGACGCCGATGACTGTCACTGAGGCGGGAATGGTCACGTCCACCAGATTTTCACATCCGCAGAAGCATTCCTCGCTGATGGTCTTGATGCTTGTAGGCAGGACAGCCTTTGTCAGTTTTTTTGCTCCTGAGAAGAGTCCCTTCGGCAGTTCGTTGGCCTGGGTCTTCAAGCCTTCATTGCTCTCTACGATCGTCACGCCAGAGAGGTCGATGGATGTGACAAGACACTCGCCGGGATTCTTCTTGTCGACCTTTGTACGGGTGACAATATCCTGGAGCAGCTTCAGGTCGTTGCCGTTCAGGGCACCGCTGATCTTGAGGTCGGCAATCTTGTATTTCTGATCGCCGAGTTGGGATGATAACTTGCCGACAGAGTCGACTTTTACGTTTGTTTGTGCCATGGCGAGCATTGGCAGCGCTGCCATGATGAGGATCAATAGCTTTTTCATATTGTTTTGCGGTTTGGTTATTTTGCTTTGTCGAGCGAGCTGCGCTTCGAACGGTGATAGGAGCGATAGTCGTCGAGTTCGATTTCTACATCGGGCTCCTCAAGCTTCGTCGTTCGTGGCAGTTGCCATTTCATATATTTGATGTTCAGCCCTCGGGCTATCCACATCGACTCGTAGTAGGTTTGGATTTTTAAGAGTTCTTGTGGAATGTTGAATGTGGAATGTGGAATGAGATTACCATATAAATCCTCCGTCCTGGCGAGTACGGGCAGGTGGTTGTGCTCCACCATGTACGTGGTGTAGGTAAAGAGGAAGTTGGAATCGGTCTTCAGGTGGATGATGCCACCATCGACGAGGAACTTGCGATAGCGCTCCATGAAATAGGTGGACGTGAGACGCTTGCGGGGATTCTTCATCTGAGGGTCGCTGAAGGTGAGCCAGATCTCCTGTACCTCGTCTTCTGCGAAGAAACGGTCGATGATCTCGATGTTCGTACGGAGGAAGGCGACGTTCTTCAGTCCTTCGTTGAGGGCTTGAGTGGCCCCCGTCCACATGCGGGCTCCTTTGATATCCACCCCGATGAAGTTCATCTGGGGATAGAGCTTGGCAAGTTCCACCGTGTATTCTCCCTTGCCGCACCCGAGTTCGAGCACGATGGGATTCTGATTCTCGAAATACTGTTCGTGCCACTTGCCCTTCATATCAAAAGGAACATGTTCCACTACCGAAAAGGGGTATTGGAACACGTTCTCGTATGTTTCCATGTCGGCGAATTTCGCCAGTTTGCCTTTGCCCATATTATTCAATCACAACCGTTGTCCAGCCGTGCTTGTCCTCGATCTCACCGTACTGGATGCCACGAAGGGTGTCGAAGAGCTTCTTGGACTGTGGACCTGGCTTGTCGCCGAATGAGTAGCGCTTGCCTGTGTCGAGATCGTCGATATACGAGATAGGCGAGATAACAGCTGCTGTACCACAGGCACCAGCCTCCTCGAAGGTCTCGAGTTCCTCTTCAGGGATAGGACGGCGCTCAACCTTCATACCCAGATCCTCAGCCACCTGCATCAGGCTCTTGTTGGTGATAGAGGGCAGGATAGAGGTTGACTCAGGAGTAACGTAGGTATTGTTCTTGATACCGAAGAAGTTGGCAGCACCGCACTCGTCGATGTACTTCTTCTCCTTGGCGTCGAGATAGAACTCGCAGGCATATCCCTTCTCGTGAGCCAGGTTGTTGGCGAAGAGAGAGGCTGCGTAGTTACCACCCACCTTATACTTACCAGTTCCGAGAGGAGCCGAGCGGTCGTAGTCGCGAACGATGACGTAAGGATTGCTTGAGAATCCACCCTTGAAGTACGGGCCAACGGGGGTAACGAAGATCAGGAAGCAGTACTCCTTAGAGGGATGAACGCCAACCTGAGCGCTAGTACCGATGAGCAGCGGACGGATATAGAGCGTGGCACCACTCTCGTAGGTGGGGATCCACTCCTGATTGAGGCGAACCACTTTCTTAACCATCTCTGTGAAGAGCTCTGTGCTCACCTCGGGCATCATAATGCCACGGCAGGTGCTCTGCAGGCGCTTGGCATTCTCATCGACACGGAAGATGCGCACCTTGCCGTCAGGACAGCGATAGGCCTTCAGACCCTCGAAAGCTTCCTGGCCATAGTGCAGACAGGTGGCTGCCATGTGCAGGTTCAGATACTCGTCGGAGCAAACTTCAATCTCGCCCCATTTGCCGTCGCGATAGTAGCAACGAACGTTGTAGTCGGTCTTCATGTAGCCGAAAGAAAGGCTACCCCAATCTAAATTCTTCATATCGTTTTAATCTGTTAAAGTTTCAATTCTGCATGCAAAAGTACACATTTCGCGTCAATTGAACAACATTTTCTGCATAAAACTTACTTTTCGGCAAGGATTTTCTTGATTTCCTCGTCGGTTTTGGTCAGTTTGTCCTTGCAGAGCTTGATCAATTCCTGAGCGCGTTTCAGCTGTACGGACATCTCATCGATGTCGAGTTCGTCGTTTTCCATCTTGCGGACGATGGTCTGCAGTTCTGCGAGAGCTGCCTCGTATTTGATTTCTTTAGCCATAATATTATGTTTTTAGACAGGAGGACATAAGAACATATTTTAATTGACGGTGGAGTGGATGGTGCCGTTGGCGAGGCGCGTTTCGATCTCGTCGCCTTGCTGAAGAGCCTTTGGATCTCTGACAGCCTTGCCATCCTTCAGGGTGATGCTGTAGCCGCGTTTGAGCAACAGGGCAGGGTCGAGGGTTTTCACCTTCTCCTCCAGCATCTCCAGACGGTGGTGCTCAGAGGTCATTCGGCGCTCAACGGCTGTGATGATCCGTTGTTCGGTATTGTCCAGCCGCGCTTCTTGTCGTGTCTTCACGATGGAGAAGAGCCTTGGGATAGCCTCTGAGAGCGTGGCAAGTTGAGCGTTGAGTGAGGCGAGCTTCTGCTGGGCGTAATGGGTGATGAGGCTCTGGGCTCCTTCGATGGTGTCGAGCACGGCCTTCAGCTGGTCGATCAGCAGAGCCGCTGCCGCTGTAGGTGTCTTGACTCGCGTATGGCTCACCATGTCGAGAATGCTCTCATCGCGATCATGCCCAATGCCCGTGATGATAGGCAGGGGGAAGTTTGCTACATTTTCTGCCAGTTCCAACGTGTCGAAACCACTCATATCGCTCGTAGCGCCACCACCTCGTATGATAACGATAGCGTCGAAACATTTCTCATTCCACATTCCACATTCCACATTCCACGAATATATTTCCTCCAGGGCGGCGATGATGCTTTGTGAGACTCCTTCACCCTGCATGATGGCTGGGAAGAGTTGTGTCTGGAACTGGAAGCCATAGGGGTTGTCGGCGAGTTGCCTGCAGAAGTCACCATAGCCTGCTGCCGTCTCACTGGAAATCACAGCGATGCGCTGACAGAAGAGCGGCAATCGCAACTCTTTCTGCAAATCGAACACGCCCTCTTCCTTGAGTTGGCGGATAATCTCCTGACGCTTGCGGGCCATGTCGCCAAGCGTATAGGTGGGGTCGATATCAGTGACGATCCATGAGAAGCCATAGGCTTCATGAAACTGTGCATAGACCTTCAGCAGTACCTTGATGCCAGGCCGCAATGCCTGACCAGTCGTACGTTCGAAATAGGGACGGATGAGCATCCATTTCGAAGCCCAGCATCTGGCATCGGCCTTGGCGATGGGTGTGGCGCTACGTTCGTCTTTCTGGATGAGTGACATGAAGCAGTGTCCATGGTTCTCGCGACATTCCGACAGCTCAGCCTCAACCCAATACTCATTGGGCATCTCGCACTCTATCACCTCCCTGACGAGGCGGTTGAGCTCGTATAATGTCAGTCGATGATCACTTCTCACTTCTCAATCCTCCCTATCATATAGGCCCTCCAGAAGTTGGG
>JAEETB010000012.1 GCA_016286575.1 Prevotella sp. | reverse complement strand
GAAGTGGGGCGAGGAGCTCGCAGCTGAGTATCTTCAGGAGAAAGGTTATGAGATCATTGAGCGTGACTGGAAGTCAGGACACCACGACCTCGACATCATAGCGAAGGAAGGCGGCACACTGGTTATCATCGAAGTAAAGACCCGTCGCACTCGTCTTTTTGGCGACCCAGAGGAAGCCGTTGACTACAGAAAACGCCAAAGTCTCCAATCGGCCATCAACCATTACGTGAAGTCGCACCATGTCAAAGCAACAGTGCGTTTCGACATCATCAGCATCGTCGGCACTATAGGCTCGACACCAGAGATTGATCACATCAAAGATGTTACATTGATATGAAGAGAAGGATAGTAATCAAAGTAGGCTCAAACGTGCTGACCCGTCAGGACGGGAAGCTCGACGTCACACGGATGTCAGCACTCGTTGACCAGATAGCCTGGCTCAGGAAGCAGGACATGGAGGTCATCCTCGTGTCCTCAGGAGCAATGGCCTCAGGACGTGGAGAGCTGAAGGTAGACCACTCGCTCGACTCAGTGGAACAGCGACAGTTGTTCTCGGCCGTTGGACAGGTAAAGCTCGTAGGTCTTTACTACGACCTGTTCCGTGAGTTTAACATCCACGTTGGCCAAGTGCTCACGATGAAGGAGAACTTCCAGCCAGGAGAGCAGTATCGCAACCAGAGGGCCTGCATGACGGTGATGCTCGAGAACGATGTGCTGCCCATCGTGAATGAGAACGACACCGTCTCAGTCACTGAGCTGATGTTTACAGATAACGATGAGCTTTCAGGCCTTATTGCCCAGATGATGGAGGCCGACACACTGATCCTGTTGTCGAACATTGATGGAATTTTCGATCGTCATCCTGACGACCCAGCAGCCAAGCTCATCAAGGAAGTGGCACCTGGTCGTGACCTCAGCGAGTATATCCAACCTGAGAAGAGTGCCTTCGGACGTGGTGGCATGCACTCGAAGTACACCACAGCGAGCAAGGTGTCGCAGGCTGGCATTCGCGTGATTATCGCCAATGGTGAGCGCGAAAACATCCTCCCCAACCTCATCGAGCATCCAGAGACCACACCGCATACGGAGTTTATGCCAAAAGAATCATGACTATGCAACTGAAAGAGACATTCGAAAAAGTGAAGCGTGCCAGCAAAAGTCTGGCCCTGCTGAGCGACAACCAGCGAAACGAGATTCTGCTGGCTGTAGCTGAGGCTATATTAAATAAAAAGGAGAGAATCCTGGAAGCCAATGCACAGGATCTGGCCAAAATGTCGAAAGAGAATCCCCTCTACGACCGTCTGCAACTGACGGACAGTCGTCTGGAAGGTATCGCCAGCGACATGCGCAATGTAGCCACCCTGCCCTCACCCCTTGGACATATCACCAAGCAGAAGACACTGCCCAATGGTCTGCGCCTCTGTCGTGTGAGTGTACCCTTTGGTGTCATAGGCATGATCTACGAGGCACGTCCTAACGTCACATTTGACGTCTTCTCACTCTGTTTCAAGAGTGGTAATGCCTGTGTGCTGAAAGGTGGCAAGGATGCTGACTGTTCGAACCGTGAGGAGGTGGCACTCATCCACGAGATTCTCGAGAAGTATGGTGTCAGCCCTGATGTCGTCGCCCTTTTGCCAGCCACCCACGAGGCAACAGGTGAGATGCTGAATGCCGTAGGTTATGTAGACCTCTGTATCCCTCGTGGAGGCAGGAAGCTGATTGACTTCGTGCGCGATACAGCCCGTATCCCTGTGATCGAGACAGGTGCAGGTGTGGTGAACACCTACTTCGATCAGGATGGTGACCTCGAAATGGGCAAGGCCATTATCAACAATGCCAAGACCCGTCGTGTCAGCGTCTGCAATGCGCTTGATTGTCTGCTGATTCACGAGAGTCGTCTCAACGACCTGGCAGCCCTTTGTGAGAAGATGGCTGAGAAGAATGTCATCATCTATGCCGATGCCCAGGCTTACGCCGCCCTCGATGGCAAGTATCCTCTGCTGGAGCATGCCACAGAAGAGAGTTTTGGCACAGAGTTCATGGACTATAAGCTCGCTATCAAGACCGTTGCCTCGCTCGAGGAGGCCCTCAACCATATCGACGATAATGGCTCAGGTCACAGTGAGGCCATCGTGACGATGAATGAGGCAACAGCCCGAAAGTTCCAGGCTCACGTCGATGCAGCCTGCGTCTATTGGAATGCTCCCACTTCGTTCACGGATGGTGCCCAGTTCGGACTTGGCGCAGAGATTGGCATCTCCACCCAAAAGCTTGGTCCTCGTGGTCCCATGGCACTGGAGGAGATCTGTACCTACAAATGGCTTATCGAGGGCGAAGGACAAGTAAGAAGTTAATAATTTAGCAAATAGATTATGAAGAGTTTTATTAATGTACAGGATATCGGTCCGCTGGGTAAGGCGATGGCCGAAGCATTTGAGATTAAGAACGACCGTTATAAGTATCAGCATCTGGGCAAGAACAAAACCCTGATGATGATCTTCTTCAACAATTCGTTGCGTACCCGTCTATCAACCCAGAAGGCAGCCATGAACCTCGGCATGAACGTCATCGTGCTCGATGTGAATGCCGGTGCCTGGAAACTGGAGACTGAGCGTGGTGTCATCATGGATGGCGACAAGAGCGAGCACCTGTTGGAAGCCATCCCTGTCATGGGCTGCTACTGTGACTTGATTGGCGTGCGCAGTTTCGCAGGACTCACAGATCGCGAGTACGACTATGCGGAAACGGTACTGAATCAGTTTATCAAGTACTCAGGACGTCCTGTCTTTGCTATGGAGACAGCTACCGTTCACCCCTTACAGGCTTTTGCAGACCTCATCACTATCGAGGAGCATAAGACGGTAGAGCGTCCTAAGGTCGTTTTGACGTGGGCTCCCCATTGTCGTGCCCTGCCACAAGCTGTGCCTAATAGCTTCGCCCAGTGGATGAACGCTGCCAATGTCGATCTCGTGATTACCCATCCTGAGGGTTATGAGCTCGATCCGAAGTTCATTGGCAATGCCCGTGTGGAGTACGACCAGAAGAAAGCCTTCGAAGGTGCTGACTTCATCTACGCCAAAAACTGGAGTAACCCTGGTGTGACCAATCCTGCTGACTATGGCAAGATTACCTCCAAGGATATGTCGTGGACAGTAGACACTGAGCACATGTCGTGGACCAACAATGGCAAGTTCCTCCACTGTCTGCCCGTACGTCGAAACCTGATTGTTACTGACGATGTGATTGAATCACCCAACAGTCTCGTCATCCCAGAGGCAGCCAATCGCGAGATCAGCTGTTCGGTTGTTATTAAACGTATGCTCGAAGCATTATGATTTCCTTCGAATGCGACTATAACAATGGTGCTTGCCAGCAGGTGCTCGACTACTTGGTAAAGTACAACAATGCAAAACCCACGCCCTATGGTTTCGACGAATTCTCTGAACGTGCGAAAGAGAGGATCCGTGAGGCCTGCGGGTTGCCTGATGCGCAGATTTTTTTCCTGACAGGTGGCACCCAGACCAATGCCACGACCATCGACTCGATGCTCTATCAGTATGAGGGCGTCATCTGTGTGGGAAGTGGCCATATCAATGTCCATGAGGCTGGTGCTGTTGAGTTTACAGAGCATAAGATCATCACCCTTCCTGACACGGTGGGAAAGATGGAAGCCAAGGTGCTCGAGAAGTATCTCGACGACTATATGCACGATGGTAACAAGGACCACGCTGTACACCCAGGTCTTGTATATATTACCTTCCCCACAGAATTTGGTACGCTTTATACCGCCAAAGAACTCGATGGTATCTATCAGGTATGTCAGCGTTACGAGATACCACTCTACATTGATGGTGCCCGTCTGGGCTATGGACTGATGGCAGAGGGCAGTGACATCACCCTCCCTTATCTTGCCCGTCACAGCGACGTGTTCTACATCGGAGGTACAAAAATTGGAGCCCTTTGTGGCGAGGCTGTGGTCTTCACCCATCAGAACGCCCACAAGCACTTCTTCTCCATCCAGAAGCAGCATGGAGCCGTGATTGCGAAAGGGGCGCTGATAGGACTGCAGTTCGAAGCACTCTTTACGGACAAGCTTTACTTCAAGCTCTCAGAACATGCCATCAAGATGGCCATGCGGATGAAAGCCCTCTTTGTCCGCAAAGGCTTCGAATTCTACGTGGACTCGCCTACCAACCAACAGTTCATCGTTCTCGACAATGAACAGGCAGAGAAACTGGGGCGCAAGGTGGTATTCTCCCACTTTGGGCAGACAGACAGGCATCATACCATCTGTCGCTTCGTGACTAGTTGGGCAACAACAGAGGAAGAAATAGACGAACTGGAAAGAATCCTTTTTAACGAACTGACAAAGATTTAGTCACCAATCCTGTATAAGTGTTGATTGAAATACAAATGGAATCAGCAGCAATACTATCAGTCAAAAGACTGACATAGGCTTTGGTGGAATAATATTCCGGCACCTTGTTCTGGTCGTGATGCAAAGTGATGTAACGAATCGTTGTCTGATTAGGATTGACAATCAAGGTATCAGAAATAAAGGATAATTTCTGTACAGCTGTTGTATCATCAGTCACACCAGTCTTTAACTGTAGATAAAGATTCAGGTATTTACCAGACTTGCTGAGCCACATGCTCTCGAACTTGACTGGATCCGTACGAAGATCCTTCTTAAACTCCGCCAGAGTCAAAATGCGTGGGCAAGGAACCTCACCGATAGAGACAAGTTCGGCTTTGCGATTTTCCACCTTATTATAATATAGCATGCAACGATACAGCGTATCAGGCGTCTTGATCCATTTATCGGTATAAGGTTCAGACAAATCAAACTGTTCTCCATCATCTGTGGTGAAGGAGATCATCTGACGATTACCATCCACTTTAGCCTCTATAAAATCGCCTCGCATCAGAGAGTACTTGCCCTCGCCCTTCTCATAACTATCTGTAGTACATGAGAAGAAGCACAATGCCATGACGAGGATATGAGGTAATCGTTTCATAGGGCAGCAAGATGATTGATAAGAGGATTGGCATACATCGTCAGCATACGCTCACGGAGGAAGGGCTCGTCCTTCTCCGGAAGCGTAATCTTTGCCATCTGCCCTTGCAGATAACTCTCAAAGCGTTGTTGATCGACAGCCGTGTAATGATCTGCATATTGGGTGCTACCATTCAACTCATCGAGAGCAATATAGTTACATGGATAGAGTTGATAATTTCGATGGATTTCCTTGTCCATACGCTCGCCTAAAACCTTGTAGAATTCTGTCTTAGGCATATCGGCCAATTCATCAATCCATGTATTAACGGGAGCGGCAGAACGATAAACCACACGCCCTTTATAACCAAAAATACCGATGCGCATATTGTCAAGATCATCCTGACGGGATTTCTTGAAACCAGCCTGATCACGTTTCTGCTGGAACTCCTGAGCCTTCAGGTAGTCGCAAGGGTCATATTCGTAACTGATGGTCAGTGGCACGATATTCAGATCTCGTAGTTTGTCCACAAGTGCCGTAGCAGAGTCAGAGGCACCCATCGCCAACATCTTCAGCACAGCATCCTGTGTCCGATCGTCAGAGTCCTTCGCTCTTCCCTCACGCTGGGCTATCCAGATATTTTCCTTTTTCTCAGAAACAGCGAAGTGGATATAACGACTCATCAACTGACTGGAACGTAGGGTTTCCTTAGGTGTCAGACCACGACGCACTGTAAAAGCCTTGTTCATCCTGACCAGTCGTTTGATCCATGGATAGATCAAGAGGTTATCGCCAATACCGATCTCGACAGTAGTAGGATAGCCAGCCTCCACCAACATCACATCGAGGAAAGCAGAGTCGAGCACAATATCACGATGGTTGCTGACAAAGGTAAAGCGGTCATCAGCTTTCGAAATACAGCCTGCCAACTTACTGTCGTCAAAGACGCTACCATCAGTATGCCTGCGCATAATGAGTTTGACAAGAGGTTTCATGAAACGTTTCTGGAAACCCAATGGTGTCCTTACTCCCAAAAATGCCATACGCAACAACCCATTGCGCAACGACTTAGGCAGCCAAGGCACAAAACCCTTCAACACCAAAGCAAACTGACGGTCATTCAACAAATCATTGAATGCCTGCTGAATCTCCTCCGGCTCGTATGGCCGGATCTCGTCAAACTCTTCTGGTACTATCATTTACACAAACTGGTTTTCTACGATATCCGTCAGCACATCTGTCATCGAGAGACCAGCAGCACGTACCTGCTGCGGAATGAAACTGGTAGCAGTCATACCAGGTGTCGTGTTCACCTCCAGCATCGAGATCTTGCCCTCCTTGGAGACGATATAGTCAACACGGATGATCCCGTTGCAATGCAGGATGTCGTAGATACTGGACGTTATCTTGCTGACCCTGTCTGTCACATCCTGAGGCAGACGGGCAGGGGTAATCTCCTGCACCTGACCATTGTATTTGGCATCATAGTCGAAGAACTCATTGGACGTCACCACTTCCGTAATGGGGAAGATAACCTGTTTGTCACGAGTCTTATAGATACCCTGTGTGATTTCTGTTCCTTCGAGTAGAGCCTCCACCATGATCTCAGGGCTCTCCATCATCGCCTTACGAATGGCAGGAGCCAACTGATCCTTATTCTTTACCTTCGACACACCAAACGAAGAACCATCAGCAGCAGGCTTTACGAAACAAGGCATTCCGATGCGCTCCTCAATCTCATCGTCGGAAACCAGTTCCTCATAACCCTTACGGATCAACATCGAATCAGCAACACTGACACCATAAGCCCTCAGGTAATGATTCAGGACAAACTTATCAAACGTCATGGCCTCCACCAATACACCACTCGTGGAATAAGGCAGTCCGATCAGATCGAAATAACCTTGAAGCAGGCCATTCTCACCTGGGGTGCCATGAATGGTAATATAGGCATAATCAAAAAGACGCGCCTTGCCATTCTCGATAAACGAGAAATCATTGCGGTCGATCTTAGCCGTGGTGCCATCAGGTAGTTCCACATGCCAGTCCTGTCCCTTGACATCCACTATATAAACATTGTAACGTTCCTTGTCGAAAAAAGAAAAAAGACCCTGTGCCGAACGTAACGACACATCGTGTTCTGAAGAATCACCACCACAGACAATGGCTACTGTTCTCTTAAAGTTTTTCATTGTTTTATCTTATTTAAAATATTATTCGTTTACCTTGATATATTTTCTCCATTTCTCAATCAGCGCCTTCATATCGTCAGGCCACTCTGATGAAAAATCCATCTGCACCCCATTGGTCGGATGCACAAACCCCAGCGTCTTTGCATGGAGGACCTGACGAGGACAGAGTTTAAAGCAGTTCTGAATATAGGCCTTATAGCTCGCCGTCCGTTCCCCTCTTAAGATTTCCGTGCCCCCATAACGTTCATCACCAAACAAAGGATGTCCGATATGCTTCATGTGAGCTCTGATCTGATGGGTGCGCCCTGTCTCAAGAATACACTCCACCAAGGTTGTATAACCATAGCGTTCCAACACTTTGTAATGGGTCACCGCTGGTTTCCCTACCTCAGAGTCAGGAGGAAATACCTCCATCCTCAGACGATCTTTCGGATCACGACCGATATTTCCTTCTATACGTCCCTCGTCCTCCACAAAGTTGCCCCACACTAACGCATTGTAACTACGATGGGTCGTCTTGTTGAAGAACTGCTTCCCAAGTGAGGTCTTTGCATCAGGTGTCTTTGCAACAACGAGCAGGCCACTGGTATCCTTATCAATACGA
Source organism: Prevotella sp. (assembly GCA_016286575.1). Lineage (GTDB taxonomy): Bacteria > Bacteroidota > Bacteroidia > Bacteroidales > Bacteroidaceae > Prevotella. The sequence goes on along the minus strand of JAEETB010000012.1, from coordinate 17,477 downwards.
TGCACCAACCCCACCTCAGGATCATTCGGATCGTACGACTCCAAGTCTTTCAGATGCCAGGCTATGGCATTCACGAGGGTGCCATTGAAATTACCGCATCCAGGGTGAACCACCATCCCTGCAGGTTTGTTTATCACCATAAGCTCATCATCCTCATAGACCACCTCAAGAGGGATATCCTCTGGCAGGATGGTCGTATCATAATGGGGGCGATCAAGCATCAGTGTGACGACATCTCCTGGGCGTACCTTATAATTACTCTTGACAGGTTTGTCGTTGACATGAATGAAACCAGCATCAGCAGCCTTCTGGATACGATTACGACTGGAATGCGGTTGGTGTTCAGACAAGTATTTATCAATCCTGACTGGTTCCTGACCTTTGTCTACCTCCATCCGAAAGTGTTCGTACAACTGTCCGTCACCTTCCAGTTCTTCAGAAGGGTCATCAGTCATTAACTCCAGGTCATCTATCTCTTCCAGCATGTCCATCACTCTGTCACCTCTTCAAATTCGTCGACATGATCGTTCTCCATCATTCGGTATTCAGGCTCTACATAGTCAATATCCTCACCAGCATCATACTCTCCATTACCAATCATCAGCGTCAATGGTGTCTCTATGGAGACCTGATCACCTGTTGAAACTCTGCGTCCCCGACAAAGGATACCATATACCCAATCCTTCTCACCCATCACATATTGAGGTGGCAAAAGTTTGAAGCCGATAGCCATCAATTTTGCCTCCGCCTCCCTGTAGCTACTGTTATCCACGATATCAGGAATAGGGAAAGAAGGTGAGGAGGGTGAATTCACCGTGACATAAATCGTATGACCTTCCTTCACAGAAGTCCCTGGTCCTGGATTCTGGGCCAAGACACAGTCTGCAGGCAGACGCTTATTGTAACCTGAGTCAGAAACAATGATATTCAATTTAAGTTCCTCTATCATCATTCGGGCATCAGCATAAGATTTCTTTTCCAAGTTAGGCACTTGAATACCTTCCCCATGATGAGTATACCATGACAGTCCGTAATGCATTCCAAACATCAAGGCTATTACCACCAAAAACATGGCTAGCAGATTACCAATCAGAAACTTACTGCAAAACTTGCCAAAGAATTCCTTTGTATTCATTCTCGATATCCTTTATTTTGCGCACAAAGTTAGTGTAAATTGAGCGAAAAACCAAAACAAAGTCACAAAAAAAACAGAAAGAAGCAAAGAATCTTCTCTACTTCTTTCTGTTTTAACCATTTTTTCTGTGAAAACCAGAATTTACTTTCCGTGGTTCTCGTCAGATACTGTCAACTTCTTGCGACCCTTTGCACGACGTGCAGCCAGAACGCGGCGGCCATTCTTGGTGGCCATTCTCTCACGGAAGCCGTGCTTGTTGACGCGACGGCGATTGTGGGGCTGGAATGTTCTTTTCATTGCTTTTTAACTATTTATTTTGTTATTATTGTCACTTTTGGGCTGCAAAAGTACTCATTTCTTTTGAATTACGCAAGTTTTACGCGAATATTTTTGGTTTTTCGCGCAAATTGCACTAATTTTGCACCCGAAAACGATACAATAGTAACATTTTATAGGTTTATGATTAATTCACAAGACATTAAGAAAGGCACCGCTATTCGCATGGACGGTGGTATTTGGGTGTGCATCGATTTCCAGCACAGAAAGCCAGGTAAGGGTAACACAATTATGATTATCAAGGTGAAGAACGTTTCCGATGGTCGCGTTTTGGAGCGTCGCTTCAACATCGGTGAGAAACTGGAGGACGTCATCATTGAGCGTCGTCCCTATCAGTATCTCTATGAGGATCAGAGCGGACGTATCTTCATGAATCAGGAAACATTTGAGCAGATTCCCATCGACAACGAACTTGTTATCGGTCATGAGTATATGAAGGAGAGTGACATCGTGGAAGTAGTTTCCGATACAACTGATGGAACCATCCTCTATGCTGAAATGCCTGTTAAGACCGTGCTCCGTGTCACTCACTCAGAGCCTGGTATCAAGGGCGACACTGCTACCAACACCCTGAAGCCTGCTACACTGGAGACTGGTGTTGAGGTACGCGTACCTCTGTTCATCAACGAAGGCGACCTGATTCAGGTTGACACCCGTGACGGCAGCTATCTGCAGCGCGTAAAAGAATGATTGAACATTGAAATATTCAATCATCGTTCCTGTCTTTAATCGTCCCGATGAAGTGGACGAACTCCTCGAAAGCCTATCTAATCAGACACTGAAGGACTTCGAGGTCATTATTGTGGAAGACGGATCGAAAAAAAACTGCAAGGATGTTTGCGACAAGTACGCAGACATCCTTGCATTGCATTATTACGCCAAGGAGAATAGTGGCCCTGGTCAGAGCCGTAATTACGGAGCTGAGCGTGCCAACGGCGATTACCTGTTAATTCTTGATTCCGATGTCGTATTGCCTGAAGGTTATATCCAGGCAGTCGAAGACACTCTGAGAGAGACTTCTGCAGAAGCCTTTGGCGGTCCTGATGCAGCCCACCCCTCCTTTACCCCAGTGCAGAAGGCCATCAGCTATTCCATGACTTCCTTTTTCACTACTGGTGGCATCCGTGGTGGTAAAACCAAACTCGACAAATTCTATCCCCGTTCGTTTAATATGGGTATCCGTCGTGATGTCTACCTCCAACTTGGAGGATTCTCAAAGATGCGTTTTGGTGAAGACATCGACTTCTCCTATAGGATTGTAGAGGCTGGCTATCGACCTCGACTATTCCCAGAGGCATGGGTATGGCACAAACGACGTACAGACTTCCGCAAGTTCTTCCGACAGGTCTATAACAGTGGCATCGCCCGTATCAATCTCGAGAAGCGCCATCCAGGAACCATGAAACTGGTCCATCTTCTTCCCACTGTCTTTACAGTCGGCGTCATTGGACTCATCCTGATTTCTGCCGTAGGCCGTGCCCTGATGCACTATGTGGATCGCGATCAGTTCTATTGGATGTGCTTCGCCCCATGGATACCTATTATATTATATAGTCTGCTGATCTGCGCCGACTCGACCATAAAGAACAAGAGTCTGAAGGTGGGCCTACTCAGTGTGCCTGCGGCCTTTGTCCAACTGATGGGCTACGGACTGGGATTTATCGAATCATGGTGGAAACGATGCATACTACGGCAAGACGAATTCACTGCTTTCGAACGAACATTCTATAAATAAAATAAACACTTTAAAACTTAAATGAAACACTATGGAGAAACTCAACATCAACCAATGGGCGGAAGAAGATCGTCCACGAGAGAAGATGGCAGTACTCGGTGCTGATCATCTGACCAATGCAGAGCTGCTGGCTATTTTGATTGGTTCGGGCTCGCAGAAAGAAAGTGCCGTTGACCTGATGAAACGGTTGCTGGCAGACTGTAATAACAACCTGAACACCCTTGGGAAAATGACCATTCGCGAACTCTGTGACTACAAAGGCATCGGAGAAGCCAAGGCCATCAGCATTCTGGCTGCCTGTGAACTTGGTAAGCGCCGACAGGCAGGAAGCGCAGAAGAACGGCCTGACCTTGGCACAGCCACCCTGATCTATAACCACATGCGGCCAAAGCTACAGGACCTCGATGTAGAGGAGTTCTGGGTGCTGCTTCTGAACCAGCACTACCGTCTCATCAAGAAAGTGCGCATTTCGCACGGCGGAATCACAGAGACCTCCGTCGATATCCGTATCGTCATGAAAGAGGCTGTTCTCGCCAACTGCACCATCCTCGCAGTCTGTCATAACCACCCCTCAGGCAACCTCTCCCCTAGCAAGGCTGACGATGAATTGACACGAAGTCTGAAACGCGCCTGCGAACTGATGCAAATCCACTTCCTTGATCACGTCATCATCACTGACGGACAATACTACTCCTATCATGAGCAAGGGAAATGTTAATGGTCAGAGACGGTTCTTCTCGTCGTTACCTGCGCCTGTTCCACGATATTTCGAGCCTGCGACGTTGAAGTTGTAGCTCAGGGTAAGTCCCACGCATTGCGTATAACTGTAGACATCCTGTGCCGTCTGGCCGATGGCATAGTAAGTAGTCATCTTGGTCCTGGCCGTACGGAAGATGTCGTTGGCATACAGGGTCCCTGTCAGGCGCCCCTTCAGGAATGACTTCTGAAATCGGGCATTCACCAGGAAATTGTCACCACGATACATGAATCCCCAGTGGTTGGCGCCCATATAGTTGATCTGTATCAGCGCCTTCATTGTTTGACTGATCTCAAACCAACTATTCAGATTAAAGCTGAATTCAGGCTTATTCAGTTTCTCTGGCGCACCATATTTCTCTGCATCGAATATCTGTTGATAATAATGCAGAGTGGCCTGTGGCTGCCAGAACCCGAATTTGGGCGATACGACGAGTGTGGCATAGACACGATCCTGATGGGCAAAGTTATCTGGACGGAAGATGGCTATCTCCTGCACTTCATCGTAGACCTGGCCCACATGGGTAAAGAAGTCGTTTTCGCGAGTAAAGCCAGTGACAAAGTTCAGCCATGAATAGGTGAGGTTGAAGTCGATGCTCTGCCTTACAGAGGGACGCAACAACGGGTTGCCGCCTTCGTAAAGGATTCGGCTGTCGTATATGATCATAGAGGTCAACATATTGTATGGCGGACGAGTGATACGCTTGCTGTAACTCAGCTGAGCACACCACTTGTCTTTCTGCCAGGCTGCTGAGAAATTGGGGAACCAATCATTATAGGTACGGCTGGGTTCCTCCTGCCAGACGCCAAACGAGGTGTAGTCCGCAGAGACATGCTCAAAGCGCAGGCCAGCATTCAGGCGCCACTGGCCTAGTTGTAACTCGTATTCAGCAAAGCCAGCAATATTCTTTTCCTTCATCTCGGTGTCCGACTCTGGTATAATATTCTCCAGGTTGAGGTTACCACCACGGCTCATTGTGCTCGTCGCTTCAGATCCTGCGCTTAGCTCACCCTTCCAGACGGGATAGGTCAGCACCAGTTTACCTGCTACCATCTTACGATCTTCATTGGTCAGGGTGGTGATAGTGCGATTGCCATATTCCTGACTCAACTCATACTGATTGTTATCATTCTCTGATTCACGTCGTAATATGGTTGCGTTCAGATCGATTCCCAGCTGTCCTATCTTACCTACATAGTAGGTATTCAGTTCCCATACAGGCTTGTCTTTTTCGCAGATATCTGTTGTCAGATAGACATTACCATCAAAGACACCGTTCTTCAGGTAGTGCTGCTTCATATCCGACTGGAAACGATTGTAGAAGTTCTTTTGCGATGAGAAACTCAAACCTATAGAATGGTCTGTGTTGAAGTCATAACTCAGACCTGCCTGATACTGAATCTCCGTCCACGAACTCCTGACAGGTAATTCCGCAGAAGCATTAATTAAGTCCTTGCTGATATGCAATTCTTGGTCGATATCCTGATCATTACTGTAGTGACCATTATCGATTGCTACGTTGGCAAAAGCCTCCAGACCGCCTGTTCGATATTTCAGCGTCAAATCGTCGTAGGTGCTCCACTTGTTGTTTTTCCAAGTCTGACTGGTGACCATCAGACTAAATCCATCGCCCTGAGGCTTCAAAGTCTTGATGATGATCACAGCATTCACCTCAGCATTGTATTTCGCACCAGGGGCAGTAATAACATCGACACTCTTGACATCTGTCGATTTCAGTTTTTTCAATTCACCCATATCGCGCACCTTCTTATTATTGATATAGATCTCGGGCTCACCCTTGGCTAGCACCTCAAACTTACCATCCTTGCCCTGCACCATCGGTATTATCGACAACAGATCATCAGCATTTCCGATGTCGTGAAGCAGCGAGTGTTGCACATCGACAGTTACGCCACCCATTGTTGGTTTGTATTGAGGTATCTCGCCTTTAATCTCAATACCTTTCACCATATAGGTCTCAGGTTGGAGGGTAATGGTGCCGATGTTGCCCACGCTGACGTTTCGGGTAACGGTCTTATAGCCGACATACGACACTTTCAGCGTGATGCGCTGAGCCTTACAGGGTATTACGAAATCGCCATTTTCATTGCTCACGCCTCCGTTGATATATGTGGAATTTTGATCATTGCTTTGTATTTCTATGGCATGGTGCAATGAGATGTTGGCGAATTCTATGGGTTGTCCACTTTCGTTCACGATGTGGCCTATTACCTTGGCATCTTCCTTTTGGGTACATTCTATAAAGATCTTGTCATCATCGTAAGTCACCTTCATCGGATAAAAGCCAACGACCTCGCGGATGGCCTCTTTGATAGGAAGATCGCTGAAGTGGCTGGTGACAGTGAAGTCCTCCAATTCATCATAGATGAAATAAATGGTCTTATTGTTGGTGGCTGTATTCAAGTCTTCGAGTACCTTTGACAGTGACTCGTTTTGGTAGTTGCGACTAATTCTCTGTGCCTGAGCACACAACGTCAAGCCACAGAGCAATACTGTGAATATATAATGTTTCATTTTGTGTTGGTTCAAGTTACTCTACAATCAATTTCTTGTTCTCATGAGCGATATGGATGCGTTCAAACTTGTTAAACGTATCGACAAGATCGTCTATCGTCTGTTTCTGGTCCCATGTAAAGTAGAGACGGATATGCTTGCTGCTCTCACTCTTATAGACGAGTTCAACCTGATAGTATAATGCCATCTCTTTCAGGATGGTTGTCAACTCTGCATCTTCGTAGACGATGGTCTTGTGCAGAGTATTATCCTGATCAGCGAGTTGGGCATTGTCAGATGAGTGTTCTGTGTTTACTGTCGCTGCTATCTGTTCTTTCTGTACCCTCTGCGAACTGTTATTTATTATCTGCACAGCAGCATATGTAATACCAGAGAGCATCAGTACTCCAATAAATATTGCAGCTATCTTGAGAAACGAAAACCTTTCACTCTTTACATTTCGCTTTTCGGTTCCAAAGTGTTCTGCCTCAAACTTCGTCCACTCCTCGTCGATGATGTCCGATGTGTCTATATCGTCATCGTGGAGGGATTCCAGGGTATACATCTGCCTGAGGAGTTGTTCCAGTTTGTCATTTGATTCCATAATCCAATGATTTAAAATGATCCTTTAATTGTTTCAGCGACTGCGACAGATGGTTATGAACGGTAACCTCACTGACTTGCAGTACCTTGGCAATCTCGCGGTACTTCAGACCTTGCTGATAGCGCAGACGAAGTATCTGCTGCGAGAGTTTGGGCAACTGCGTGTCGATGTAGTGGTAAAGCATCTGTAGTTGTTCCTGTTCAGCGGTCTGCTCTGGGGTGATCATCTCTACCACGACGGCCTTCTGCATCTGCTGCTCTTTCTGCCTGTGCACCAGCAGATTGATACAACGATTACGTACGCTTGTCAACAGATAGGCCTGAAGAGTGTCCGACCTGAGATCTGTGCCGCTATGAAGCAGTTGGGCGAACACGTCGCTCACAACATCCTTGCTTTCAGCCTCATCGCCCAACATCCTTAGTGTCAGTCGGAACATCCCGTCATAATGACGTCTGAAAACCGTTTCGAATTCTCGTTTGTCGATCATCTGTTTTGCAGTCTTTTTCTCTTAATACAATCAAGCCCTCCATTTTCCTAAGCAAAAATACTAAAAAAAGTTGTAACGTATAGCAAAATTTAATAAAAATACGTATCTTTGCAGCGAATATGACACAAGAAGAGAAAACAATGATAGAAGAGCGGATCGTTGATGTGCTGAAGACCGTCTACGACCCAGAGATTCCCGTCAACATCTACGATCTGGGAATGATCTACAAGATTGACGTGCAAGATGATTATTCTGTGGAACTGGAGATGACTTTTACTGCTCCCAACTGCCCTGCTGCCGACTATATACTAGAAGATGTACGCACGAAGGTGGAGAGCGTAGAAGGAGTAAAGTCCTCTAACGTGAATCTGGTTTTTGAGCCCGCCTGGGATCAGAGTATGATGAGCGAAGAAGCCAGAGTAGAATTAGGATTCGACTGATATGAAACCCATCTATTTCCTCTCCGATGCCCATCTCGGGTCGTTGGCGATTCCACACGGACGAATGCAGGAACGCAGGTTGGTTCGTTTTCTTGACAGCATCAAGGAGAAAGCTGCTGCCATCTATTTGCTTGGCGACATGTTTGATTTCTGGTATGAATATAAATATGTGGTACCAAAAGGCTATACCCGATTCCTCGGAAAACTCTCAGAGCTCACTGACATGGGCGTGGAAATTCACTACTTTACCGGTAACCACGACATCTGGGCATACGAATACCTTGAAAAGGAGTGCGGACTGATACTGCACAAGAAACCTGAAACCACAGAGTTATACGGAAAGATGTTCTTTCTGGCTCATGGCGACGGACTTGGCGACCCGAATAAGAGCTTCAAGCTCATCAAGAGCATCTTCCACAACAAGATTTGTCAATGGGCATTCTCCGCTCTACATCCCCGTTGGGGCATGTGGTTTGGACTTAACTGGGCTAAACACAGCCGCATGAAGCGACCTAACGGCGAGGAACCTGCCTATATGGGTGAGAACCGCGAGCACTTAGTACTCTTCACCAAGAAATATATACAGTACCACTCCAATGTCGACTACTTCATCTACGGCCATCGCCACATTGAGGTCGACCTTCAACTGACAAAAAAAGCCCGTATGATTATTCTTGGCGATTGGATTACCCATTTCACCTACGTTGTTTGGGACGGCAATCACCTCCTCATGTCACAATACATCGAAGGCGAGAGCCAACCCTGACACAAAAACGAAGCAAGATATGAACAGACAGAAAATAGTAACTTTTGGAGAATTGCTGCTCAGATTCTCAAAACCAGGACAGCTCAGACTGACTCAAGGCGACATGTTCACTAGTAAATATGGTGGCAGTGAGGCGAACGTGGCTGTATCATTAGCCACACAAGGCGAGGATGTAACCTATATTACACGTCTTCCAGACACTCCAGTAGGTCATGCAGGGGCGATGAATCTGGCGCAACTAGGGGTCAACACCAGTCAGGTTCTTTATGGTGGTCAGCGTATCGGCACCTATTATTTTGAGCCACCTGCAGGGATGCGAGCTGCAAAGGTGATCTATGACCGTAGCGGCTCTGCCTATTATGATCTCAAACCTGGCATGATTCCCTGGCGGGAGATCCTGAAGGATTGCGCCTATTTCTGCGTGTCGGGCATTACCGCTGCTATCTCGCAACATGCCGCTGATGCTACATTCGAGGCTCTCGACATCGCTGACGAGATGGGGGTGACCATCTGTTTCGATATCAACTACCGCAAAAACTTATGGAAATACGAAGGGGCTGAGCCTCGTAAGACATTAAGTGAGATGCTCTCGCGTTGCGACATGATGTTTGGTGATGCCATTGAGTTTGAGTGGCTCTCACAACACCCACAACCTCCGTTTACAGCGACAGATTCCAATTTCCAAATGCAGATGAAAGAATATGGCGAGTGGTTTGATGAACTCCATGCCAACTACCCTCGACTGAAAAACTGGATGATGGGTATGCGTAACATCGTCAGTTCCAATCATCACACTCTGACAGGTCTGCTATGGACTGAAGGAACGCTATTGCAGGCCCCTATCATTGATATTCCTGACGTCGTTGATCCTGTAGGTGTAGGCGATGCCTTTATGGGAGCCTGGCTGCACGCCATCAGGCTTTTCCCTGATGACAAGCTGAAACAATTGAATTACTCATTGGCTGCAGCCTCACTGAAGAACACCATTCCTGGCGACTTCAATCTCTCGACGGAGGAAGAAATCTTGGATGTGATGGAAAAGCGTTACGACACCTCAACGCTTTATAAACACATCTCATAAAGAAAATGCCGGAAGTAAAACTCTTCCGGCATTCTTATTATATTCCATAAGCTTTTTTCATCCATTCCATGCGAGAATTAAACCACTCCTTTAGATTTTGAACCTCGTTCTGGTAACTACCCCAGATATCGTACTGCTTATAAGTATAATGGTAGAACGTACCCCAGCGATTCTGATTTTCCTGAGCAGCATACTTCAGATAGTGTGCATCCTGATTAATATAGGCAATGAAATCATCCTTATGATTATAGAAATAGATAAAGCGCTGACGCAACTTTGACAGGAAAGCAGGATCCTGCATCAGTCGCTGATACCACAAAGACCATTCAAGCATAAATCCTTCAGGCAACATGGCCTCTGACCCAGCCTCTTTCACATTACCAAAAGCAATATCAAAATCCCAGATGGGACCCATCTTCAGTTTTCCACCTCTCTTAAGATTCATATAGGTACTGAAATGGAACATGGAATCTTCATTTTTGGAGATCTCATGAATGAGATACCAATCAACGAAGGAATCTATATCCATATACTTTTGCCAACCTTCCTGAGGATCTGTAAAGTTCTCCGAGAATAATGCATCATCGGCCATTTGGATAAAGTTGGCGATGTAATTATAGTTCTCGTCACCAAACGACACGTCTTCAGGTTCCTTAATCTCAATGGAGTAGTTAATATGAGGTGCATAGAAATATACACATGAGGAATCTCCCATTGCACGCTCATCAACCTCTATAATAAAACCATCATCGCCAACAGCCACTCTATGGTTAGACACCTTGATTTTTTCACATAGCAGATAGGTTCCATTGTATTCACCATTAAGGATCAACTCCACGTAATGGCCACTGGGAGTCCAATCTAAAAGGCTTCTCTTGCCCATGGTCAGAGCAAGGTCATTACGAATCATGGACTTATCTGGATAATTGGCTATCAAAACCCATGACTTGTCTTTATGTTCACCTAGCAGAGCGACCTTCTCGTTAAATTTCAAACGATAAGGCTTCTTAGGCTGACCCCATGTAGAGTTTCCACGACCTTTAATCTGAAGATCGGCCTCCACAGTCTCTCCAGGGCCACGCGTCACAAGGTCTTCCGTCAGACTCATGTGAGCATTCAGATACACTGTTTTACTAACGATATCCTGACCACCCTCGGTATCAATGCGCATAATGGGCAAACCCGTGTAATTATAGACATAGACCTGATACTCCACTGTTTTCCCACCGCTCTTTACTTCCAATTTGACAGGACTGGAAAAATCGTATTTTGTAGTACCACTCGTCGCTTTAACTCCATTAATGGTTATTTCTGTCCCCAGGAAAGAGAATCGGGGAATCAGTTCCTTACTTCCAGAGTATTGTGGGAGCCAACATTCTATAGTCCCAGAACCTGATATCTCGCATATCAGATCTTCTGTTAATATAGGATTCTCAGCTGCAGAGAAAGCCATGGCCACCAACACTGGTGGTGTAGACTGTTTCTCTATTGCTTTGGCAAGGCTATCAAGCGTAGCCTGCAATAGTAAGGCCTGCTTTTTCAGTTGCTCATTAGCGGCCTCTAACTCCTGGTTTTTCTGTGCCTGTGTCTGATTTGCTGCCTCCAACTGGTCTGCGCGATTGTAATATTCCGTCAGATCCTCCTCCTTTGTACAAGCAACCAGACAGAAGCTCAAAATGATAAAATATAATATCTTTCTCATGACTTACATCTTGCTAAACTCCTGTTTCAACCAATCCATACGACTCTCTATCCAAGCCTTCATATTGTCCACTTCCTTCTGGAAATAAAGCATACCCTTCTCTGCAGGACCATAACTATCGTAAAGCCCCCATTTGTTATTATTCTCTTGTGCCGAATACTTCAAGTACTTGGCATTCTCATCAATTTCATTCAAGATATCGTTCTTGTGAGAATAGAAATAGGTAAAACGTTCTTTGACCTTTGCAACAAAGGCAGGATCCTGGAACAAACGATCAAACCACTTTGCATTCTTGACCACGAAGCCACTGGTACTACTATCATCTCCATTTCCAAAACCATTACGGAAATCCCACAGAGGTCCCATCTTCAGTTTCTCTCCGTTCTTTTTATACATATAGCAGTTGTGTTGGAATACGGCATCGTAGTTCTTGGCAATCTCATTGATGAGATACCAGTCAACAAATGAGTCGATATCCATATATTTCTGCCAACCCATATTCTCAGTTGTAAAAGCGACAGAGAACAAAGCCTCCTCCGCAGCATTCATGAACTGGCGAATATAGACATACTGTGTATCACCAGTCATCAAAGATGGTGCCATGATGCTGACAGGCTGTTCCAAGGTATTATAATTCATATAGATACCCGTGGTGGATTCATCGATTTTCAACAGATAACCATCAAAGCCGATGTTTATCCTTGAACTGGAAACTTCAAGGCGTTCCCCCAATCGATAGTTACCATAATAGCGACCATTCAACATCAGATCAACAAAATGGAACTTTGGTGTGAAATTCAACTGACTGATGGTACCCATAAAAAGACCTGTCTGAGTGCGGATCAATGTCTTGTCATCCCTGTTAGCAGACAGTTCCCAGTCTGTATCGGCAGCCTCACCTAACAAAGAAACTCTATCATTAAAATTGAGCACATAATCATTCTTTGCCATCTGGCCTGATGTGTGGACTTTCGAGATATAATAATCAAGAGGCGGCAGCCCTTTTATCCTGACATCAGTCTCAATCACATCACCAGCTGCACGCGTCCTTACACCCTCAACTAGTTTCAAACCAGCATTATAATACCAATTGGTTTTGATAATATCGACACGACCAACCGTTTCTATCCAAAGGAGGGGAAGTCCTGTGTAGGAATGCACATACACCGTGTAACTGACTGACTTCTGATCACCTTTAACAGTCAGTGTAACAGGCTTGCTGAAATCAACAGCAGTCACGCCACTCTCAACATTTTTGCCATCAATGGTCAGGCTCTGTCCTATAAACTGAAAACGAGGAATCAGCGTCTTACTACTCATGATATTCAGAACCCTACACTCCACATTATTGTCCTCAAGGATCTCTGCTCTTGTATCCTCGATAACTTGCATGGGATTATCACAAGATAAGATCTCAAACGACAAAAGCTTCGTAACATCCAACTGATCTGTTAATTGGTCGATCTGATTTTCTGCATTATCAATATCACTTTGCAACTGATCACCTTCTTTGGCCAACTGGTCTCCTTGTTTCTTCAATTCCTGTCCTTGACGTTCAAGCTGCGCGATGCGATCTTCTATTTCTTCTGTGTCATTATTTCTACTACATGAAAGTAGAAGAGACACCATCATCAAAGAGAATATTATCTTTTTTGCCATAACTTAAATAACCTACCCTAAAGACTTTACAACTTGAGTTTACGATTTGCGCTGCAAAATTACTGCTTTTTTTTGTAAAACATACACTTTATTTCATATTTTTGCATAATCTTCTGATATTTAGTCATTCCCATCACTCAAAAGCGCCAAAATAAAAGCCGAAAGCAACATACTTTCGGCTTAAATGATATATGGAAGGTCTATCAACTTTTACAGCAGATTCATCGTATCTGTAGCAATCATCAGCTCCTCGTCAGTAGGAATGACAACAACCTTCACCTTAGAATCATCAGCGGATATGATGCACTCCTCACCACGTTTGGTATTCTTAGACTCATCAAACTTCACACCCAGGAACTCAAGGCCTTTGCATACCTCTGAGCGCATGCTAATCTGATTTTCACCAACACCAGCAGTGAATACAATCACGTCGACACCACCCATTGCTGCGGCATAGGCACCAATGTACTTCTTTATGCGATAGAAATACATTTCCTGTGCCAAAATAGCACGAGGCTCGCCTGCCTTGGCAGCATTCTCAACATCACGCATATCAGAGCTGCCACCTGTAATACCTGCAACACCACTCTTCTTGTTGAGGAGATTGCTCATACCATCGGCATCGAGGCCTAATTTCTTCTCAAGGAAAGTAACTGCTCCACCATCGATATCACCTGAGCGGGTACCCATGACAAGACCTTCCAGAGGGGTAAGACCCATTGAGGTGTCTACACACTTACCATCGACAACTGCTGCGATAGAACCGCCATTACCCACATGGCATGTAATCACCTTTGTGCCTTCGGGCTTCATGCCCAAAAATTCGAGCGCACGAGCAGACACATATCGATGGCTAGTTCCATGGAATCCATAACGGCGAACGCCATACTTCTCATACAATTCATAAGGAATAGCATACATATAAGCCTTGGCAGGCATCGTCTGATGGAAGGCGGTATCAAAGACACCTACCTGAGGAAGACCAGGCATCAACTCCTTCACAGCATTGACACCCTTAAGATTCGCAGGATTATGAAGGGGAGCCAGATCTGAGCACTCCTCAAACACCTTCAGCACCTCGTCAGTCAGAAGAACAGACTTATTGAACTTCTCACCACCATGCACCATGCGATGGCCAACAGCATCTATTTCATCCAGACTCTTGATAACACCAATCTCTGGATCTGTCAACAAAGAGAAGATGAACTTTACGCCCTCAGTATGCTCAGGGATCTCGTGATTGATCTGCTTCTTTTCACCATTGGCCAACTTAACCTTTACAAAAGCACCGTCCAAGCCAACACGCTCAGCACCACCACTGGTCATCACACTCTTATCGTCCATATTGTACAAAGCGTACTTGATAGATGATGAACCGCAATTCAATACTAATATCTTCATTTTAATGTTTAATCTTTAATGCTTAATGTATTACTTCTTAGCGTCCATAGCCTGACAAGAGGTGATGGCAATCATGTAATAGATGTCATCGATAGAACAACCACGAGAGAGATCGTTAACTGGACGAGCGATACCCTGGAGCACCGGACCAATAGCGATAGCATCACCCAAACGCTGTACCATCTTATAACCGATATTTCCTACTTCGAGGTTGGGGAATACAAGTACATTAGCCTTACCAGCGATATCAGAACCAGGAGCCTTCTTGGCACCTACTGATGGAACCAATGCAGCATCAGCCTGAAGTTCGCCATCGATCTTCAGATCAGGCGCCATTTCCTTAGCCAGACGTGTAGCCTCGATCACCTTGTCGCAAACCTCATGCTTAGCACTTCCCTTGGTAGAGAAGCTCAGCATAGCTACGCGAGGATCCTGGAAACCAGCTACAGCCTTTGCCATCTGAGCGGTGCAGACTGCAATCTGTGCCAACTGATTTGCATCGGGCATTGGGGTTACAGCTACATCGGCAACCACGAGAACACCATCCTCACCATACTGCTTCTGCTTAGAGATAAGCAGCAAGCCACCGCTTACGCAGGTAATACCAGGCTGGCACTTGATAATCTGGAGGGCAGGACGCAGGGTGTCGCCTGTAGTAGAAAGGGCACCAGAAATCTGACCATCAGCACCTTCGGTCTTGATAATCATACAACCAAGATAAAGCGGATTCTTAATAAGCTTGCGGGCCTCCTCAATGGTCATACCCTTGCTCTTACGAATCTCAGCTAATTTCTCAGCCAGTTCCTCACTCTTCTCATAGTTCTCAGGATCAATGAGAGTAGCCTTACCGATGTTTGTCAGCCCCTTCTCTTTGGCAAGAGCCTCAACCTTAGCAGGATTACCAATCAGAATGATATCAGCGATATCATCACCAAGAGCCTTATCGGCTGCACAGAGTGTACGCTCCTCTTCTGCCTCAGGGAGCACGATGCGCTGCTTGTTACTCTTAGCACGCGCTACAATTTGACTTAATAAATCCATAGTTTGTTTTATTTAAAATGTTAGAATTGTCAAAGTGAGATTGCAAAATTACAAAAAAATATCCGAAATCCATGCAGGAATCGGATTATTTTTCAGAATTTTAAGTGAAAACCTTTACGTTAGCTCCATCAGCTCATCCGTCAGGAAGATCTCAAGCTCCTCAGCAGTCATGTGAAGTTTAAATTTTCCCTTAATGGCTACCGATATACCGCCAGTCTCTTCAGAGACCACGATGGCAAGTGCATCAGTCTCCTGAGAGATGCCCATGGCAGCACGATGACGCAAGCCCAATTCCTTTGGAATACTCAGGTCGTGGCTGACAGGAAGAATACACCCTGCAGCCCTGATACGTTTACCTTTGATGATCATAGCTCCATCATGTAAAGGGGCATTCTTGAAGAAAATATTCTCAATAAGCTGCTGATTGATATTGGCGTCGATATTATCACCCGTTGCCACAATATCGTCCAAAGACATCTCACGCTCAACAATGATCAGGGCACCAACCTTTCCCTTGCTCATATTAATCACTGCCATGACAATAGGTATCACTGTTATCATCGTCTCCCGACGACCTATCTCCTTATCTTTCTCTTTCTTATTAAAGAACTTCTTGATGGCCTTTACACGCTGATGAGCACCCAGGTTATAAAGGAATTTACGGATTTCATCCTGGAACAGCACTATCAAGACAATCACACCAACACTGACCAGCTTATCGAGGATAGAACCGAGCAGACGCATCTGCATGATTCGCGAGACAAACAACCACGTAATGACAAAAACCAGAATACCTATAAACACGTTCAGCGAACGCGATTCACGCATCAGCCGATAGATATAATAGAGCATCGTAGCCACCAGGAAGATGTCTATCAGGTCCTTGATTCCAAATTCGAAGAACATATGTTTTGATATAATTTGATACACTCTACAGCCTCCCTGACATCATGGACGCGCAGGATGGAAGCACCTTTCATCAAAGCTGCCGTATTCAGGATTGTCGTTCCATTCAAAGATTCATTAGGAGTGCAGCCAAGCACCTTGAATATCATGGACTTACGGGATATACCCACCAACAAGGGTAGTTCCATGACACACAATTTCTCTAATTCATTCATGACCTGATAATTTTGATTTACTGTCTTTCCAAAACCAAAACCAGGATCAAGAATAATATCCTTGGCACCCAAATCGCGAAGGTGCTGGACACTCTCGGCAAATGTGAGCAACATACCACGAATGGACGGCTGCTGTGATGTTAATATATAAGGTACGCGCAAACGGGAAACCATTCTGAACATGTCTGCATCGCCACCACTGATATCATTGATAATGCCAACATCAAACTCCTCGACAACCATACGAGCTACATCAGGACGAAACGTGTCAACTGATACCACTGAATACGGGAGTTCACGACGAACGACATCAAGG
The DNA here is from genome assembly GCA_016286575.1 of Prevotella sp. Lineage (GTDB taxonomy): Bacteria > Bacteroidota > Bacteroidia > Bacteroidales > Bacteroidaceae > Prevotella. The sequence continues at coordinate 382 of JAEETB010000012.1, read as the reverse complement.
CCAAAACGAAGACGTTCCATTTCATCAGCTTGAGAGACCTCAGAGGCTCCTGGACGAGTGGAATAGGCTCCAACGTCGATAATCGTAGCACCTTCAGATAAAATCTGATTGGCACGTTCAGCAATCTCCCGTTCCGTTTGCATCCGACTTCCTTCATAGAAAGAATCGGGTGTAACGTTCAGGATTCCCATCACTTGAGGCTGGGAGAGATCCATCAATCGACCATTTACATTAATCGTATAATCCATTTCGCCTACAAAGATACAACAAATTTACGATTAACTATTTACGATTTACGTTTTTTTTGTATCTTTGCAGCAAAAATTACGAAGTTTATGAATATTAAGGAACTATACAAGCTTTATCAGCAGCATCCATGCAT
>JAEETB010000204.1 GCA_016286575.1 Prevotella sp. | reverse complement strand
GACGGAAAAACCATCTCAGAAACTTCTGAACTCCTCGGCTTTGAATATCCGCAACATTTTACTCGTGTATTCAAAAAACACTTCGGTCTCACTCCCAGCGAGTTTCTACGAAAATGAGAAACGAAGTATCTCTCTTCGGACATAATGGAGTCTGTCGAATTATATCCAGTTAATAAAATATTTACTGCCGAAATGTCTTTCTGATAATCAGTATTAGTTAGCCGCCGCACAGGCTGCTGTTGAGGAGTAATCAGCAAGATTCATACCTCTATAAAAAGAGAGCAATATCCATCGGGATGCTGCTCTCTTCTTTATCTGGTTGGCTGAAATCACATAGGAAGCGGAACCATTAGAGGCCAGCAACAGAGCTCAGTGGCAGATGGTCTGACGAACCACCCACGAGGAAAGTCATATCACCTGGCTCCAGCATCCATGTCTGGGCGGACTCGTCCCAATGACAGAGGTCGGCACGGCGCACGGGAATCGTAACGGTCTTGCGCTCACCAGCCTTCAAGGCTACACGCTGGAAGCCTTTGAGCTCTTTGATCGCACGCTCTATGTGCGACGAGGGGCGAGACACATAAACCTGAGCCACCTCTTCAGCATCTACAGAAGAGTTGTTGCTGAGCACAAACTGCACGTTGAATCCTTCGGCAGTAGGCTGTACCTTCAAGTCGCTATACAGGAACGTGGCATATGAGAGACCGAATCCGAAGGGATAGGCCACAGGCACCTGCTTGCTGTCGTACCAGCGATAGCCTACCAGACTCTCTTCTGCGTAGTTGGCTATGAGCTGTTGGTTTCGATCGTTACTGCGATTGCGGGTGATGTCAACAAAGATGTCCCCCTGATTGTTACCCTGTATGTTCTGAGGATAGGTGCCTGTTGCGTAGGCAGGCACGTCGTCCAGGTGCTTGGTCCAAGTCATGGGTAACTTGCCTGATGGTGAGATCTCGCCAGTGAGCACTTCGGCTAATGCCTGACCGCCCATAGAGCCGTTAAACCATGAAACCAGTAACGAGCCTGATACTTTATCAACCGTGTTGATATCCACAGGGCCGCCAGATACGACGACGGTCACTAACTGTTTGTTGGCTTTGGCAAGGGCTACGGCCAGTTCATCCTGTCCTGAAGGCAGAGTGATGCTCTTACGATCGGAACCCTCTGTCTCCACCTCACGGTTATCGCCAGCGAAGAAGATGACGAGATCAGCCCCCTTTGCAGCCTTCACCGCCTGAGCCATGAGCTGACGGTCTGCTGGCTGTTGAGGACTCAGTCGCTTGTAGCGATCCTCGCGACCGAAGCTCTTGTAGCCTGGTGCGTAGGTAATCTTCACACGATTGCCAAGCGCAGCCTGCAATCCTTCAAGGGGAGTGATTTCGCAACGGGTCTTCACGCCAGCTCCCACACCGCCCAAGGCCATCTTGGTGACAGCATTCTCACCAATCACGGCGATACGCTTCACGCGCTTTGTGTCGATGGGCAGCAGACTGTTCTTCAGCAACACGATCGAGCGACGTGCCACCTCTAAGGCCGTTGTCATCTCCTCAGGATTACCTACGGGCTGACTATTGGCCACCTCCTTGGCGACGGGCTTTACTGTCAGACGAACGCGTAGGATTTCACGAACTCGCTGGTCGATGACAGCCTCACTCACCTTACCTGCCTTCACAGAGTCGAGCAATGCCTGACCCATAAAACGGCTGCCAGGCATCTCTACGTTCATTCCTGCCACAACAGGATCGACGGTGGAGTGGACACCACCCCAGTCGCTGATCACCATACCTGGGAATCCCCATTGCTGTCGCAGGATGGTAGTCAGCAGATGCTCATTCTCTGAGCACCAGCGCCCATTGACTTTATTATATGCAGCCATCACACCCCAGGCATCAGCCTCGCGGACAGCCATCTCGAATGGTCGCAGATAGATCTCGTGCATGGCACGGTCTGATATCTTGACATCCACAAAGCCGCGATAGTCCTCCTGATTGTTCAGGGCGTAGTGCTTCAGACAGACGGCTGTGCCATCATCCTGAGAGCCTTTGGTGTAGGCCACTGCCAACATACCGCTGAGCAGCGGGTCCTCACTCAGATACTCGTAGGTGCGTCCGCCAGTGGGGATGCGCTGGATGTTGATAGCCGGACCCAGTATCATGTCCTTGCCACGCAGACGGGCCTCGCGGCTCATGCCTTTTCCATAAGCGTATGCCCACTCCGTACTCCAGGTGGCAGCCAGTGCCGAGCCTGTGGGGAAGAAAGTGGCTGAGTCAGTAGTCAGATGAGCAGAGTTCCATGAGTGGGGCTCCATTTCCTCACGGATGCCAAAGGGGCCGTCAGCATATTCCACATCGGCGATACCGAGTCGTGGGATGCCCGCAGAGGAGAACATGTTCTTCCCATGCAGCATCCCGATCTTCTCTTCGAGTGTCATCTGCTTGACGATGTTGTCAATCTCTGTCTCATGTCCGAGCAATTTGCTGGGATACGTCTGTGCCTGTGTGGTGATGGATGAAACGGCCAAAACCGCGCCAGCAGCTACCATAGTGGCTTTCTTGATGAAATCTCTTTTGTTCATAATAACGTTGTTTTTGTGCTTTTATAAAGTTGTTAGTTATTCATTTACAAACCCTTTGTTGCGCCATTTCCCTGACCGCCAGCGGCGCAGCAGTATGACGCCTCGGATATTCTCGTCGAGGGCAAAGCCTATCCACATGCCCACAAGGCCATAGCCAAGGGGAATGCCAATCACATAACTCAGTCCGACGGCAATACTCCACTGGAAGATGATGCCCACGACGAAGGGATAGATGGTATCGCCCGTAGCACGTAGCGTACTGCCAGCGAAGATATTCGACGTGCGCCCCACCTCCAGAATCACATCGACCATCAGCACCCAGACACCCATACGGATAATCTCCTCGTTGTCAGTAAACGCCTTGAGGAGGTTCGGCCCGGCTATGGCGAGCAAGACGGAACCCGAGAGCGTGATGATCATCGACCAGCGGAAGAAATAGTTGCCAAGCACATAGGCTGCCTGATGGCGCCGCTGGCCTACGAGATGCCCCACGAGGATGTCGCCGCCCTGCGTGATGCTCACACAGAACAGATAGACAAACATGATCATGTTATAGCAGTAGGTGCGCGTCGCCAGCGCCTCGTTGCTGATCTGGTTGATGAAATAGGTGATGACCACTTGCGAGAGACTATAACTGACGTTCTCGCTCATGGCTGGTATGCCAATCTTCAGCAGGTAGCGGAGCTCCTGCCAAGGCATCGGACGGAAATAGCTCAGCGGGAACTTGGGAATGTGCACGCGGAAGTGGACGATAGCCAGCAGCACCATCGAGACGGCTCGACAGGTTGCTGTGGAGATGGCCGCTCCCTCGACACCCAGTTGCGGACAGCCCCAGTGTCCGAAGATCAGGGCATAGTTACCTAGGATATTGATGACGTTGACGATGCCCGTCACCACCATCGGATAAATGACTTTGTCAGCACTACGCAACGAGGCAGATAATGTCAACGATATTGCTTGGAAGAACGACAGCGCTCCCGTCAGTCGCAGGTACACCAGTCCGTCGTCCATCAGTTCTGGGCGCAGACCCATCAGATGCAACAACTCTTCTGCAAAGAAATAGAGTAGGGCGCTGACCGTCAAACCCAGCATGAGGTTTATCGTCAATGCCATACCCACCACCTGCACCAATCGCTTCCTCAGTCCGGCACCGATGTACTGCGCACAGAGAATGGCAGCACCCATCGAGAAAAACTGGTAGACAAGGAAGACGAGCGAGATGAGCTGGTTGTCGAGTCCCACTGCCGCCACACTGTTGTCGCTATAGCGGCTCAGCATCACCGTATCGACAGCTCCCAGCATCATGACAAGAGCTATCTCGATGAATACCGGGATGGTGAGAACCTTCAGCTGACGTTTCAGGGACGTATCTGACATGTGCGCAAACCTATCATCTCCTCAATAAGAATTTAGTACTGCCTTAAGGCTGCAATCAGTTCAGCATTTTCCGTTTTGGTGCCGATGGTGATGCGGAGGCAGTTCTGACAGAGTTGCACACGATGACGATTCCTCACGATGATTCCACGATCCACCAGATAGTTGTAGATCTTCGTCGCGTCCGTCATCTTTGCCAGGAAGAAGTTTGCTTCCGTGGGATATACCTTTTCACAGATGGGAAGCATGGTGAAGGCATCCATCATGCGTGTACGCTCCTGCAGCAGTATCTTCACCCAGTTGTCCACCTCGAAGGGATCCTTCAAGGCCTCCAAGGCCTGCTGCTGTGTCAGCTGGTTCACGTTATAGGGATACTTCACCTTATTAAATATATGGATAATCTCCTCTGAGGCGAAGGCCATACCCAGTCGGATGGCAGCGCAGCCCCAGGCCTTCGACATCGTGTTGAGCACGATGAGGTTGGGATATTTTGACAGTTCAGAGCGCAGGGTCTTCTGCGATGAGAAGTCACTATAGGCCTCGTCGACGATGACAAGTCCCTCGAAGCCCTCAATGACCTTGATCACCTCCTCACGGTTCAGACAGTTGCCCGTGGGGTTGTTGGGCGTACAGAGCCAGATGATCTTCGTGTGCTCATCCGTCGCAGCGAGCAGTTTCTCGGCTGTCGTCTGGTAGTTCTCGTCGAGCAGCACGGTGCGATACTCCGTATCGTTGATGTCTGCACACACCTTATACATGCCGTAGGTGGGTTCGATGGCCACCACGTTGTCCACACCAGGGTTACAGAAACAACGGTAAGGCAGGTCGATGGCCTCGTCGCTGCCATTGCCCAGGAAGATATTCTCTGCTGGCACTCCCTTCACCTTGGCGATTGCAGCCTTCAGTTCCAGCTGCAGTGGGTCAGGGTAGCGGTTAAAAGGCTGGTTATACGGATTCTCATTCGCATCCAGAAACACCCGAGCCTCTCGCCCAGCGTACTCATTCCTTGCAGAACTATATGGCGCTAAGCTCCATATATTTCTGCGCGTCATTCGTTCTAGATTAAACATTAAACATTAAACATTAAACATTATTATTATTCTTTGTAGAATTGATAATATTCACTAATGTTCCTATTAATTTACTATTATCTTCATAAAGAGAGTCAAACTGAACATCATTGATGAAATCAGTTTCATGCAGTATCTCAAGCCAGAATTTTGTTTCACTGGCTTCTTTTAAGGAAATGCTCAACTTGCTGATAAAATCTTGTCTGCTTTGAGCAAAAACACTTTCACTAATATTGGCGCCAACACTCGTACCACTTCTTAGAATCTGTTTTGACATTACAAATTCTTTCTTAACATCATTCAGATAGTTGTACAATCTAACAATCCTGATTGCAAAATTCTTTGAATCTATAGCAATCTGATTATTCTCTTTCATTCAAAATCTGAAATTTAATGTTTAATCTTTAATGTTTAATGTACGAAGTCTTACTTTCATCGCATTCGCATGCGCCTCGAGCTGTTCTGCCTCAGCCATGAGCTCCACGGCGTGGCCGATGCTGCGGATACCCTCATCCGTCAGGTGCTGGAAAGTCACCTTGCGACAATAGCTGTCCAGGTTCACACCGCTGTAAGTGGTTGCATAGCCGTGCGTCGGCAGAGTGTGGTTCGTGCCGCTGGCATAGTCGCCAGCACTCTCACAGGCATATTCGCCCAGGAACACGCTACCCGCATTCACCACCTGTGCTGCCAGCTTCTCGTAGTCGTGTGTCTGGATGATCAGGTGCT
>JAEETB010000203.1 GCA_016286575.1 Prevotella sp. | reverse complement strand
TGAAAAGTTAATAGTGAGAAGTTATGAGCAGTAAAGAAGATATCCTGTCAAAGTACAGAAAGAATATACAGCAGAAATACGACATGCCGTCGCTCGACGACATCAAGGCCATCACCTACCCCGACCCTCTGGTGCAGTTTATCACGATGACGGAGAGTGTGGGAGGTCATGTCATTGAGGTGAAGGAAGGACAGAATGTCAACGACATCATCAAAGGCCTGTTCCCTGATGCCAAGGAGATTGCCTCTAACCTGCCAGAGATTACGATTGCCACGAGGGATCCAGACAACGTAGGGCGCGCCCGCGACCTGAACGGTACCGATGTAGGTATTATCCGTGGAAAGTTCGGTGTGGCCGAGAATGCCTGCATCTGGATTCCCCAGACGATGAAGGAGAAGGCCGTCTGCTTCATCTCCGAGAACCTGATCATCCTCTTGCCGAAGAGCCAGATCGTGAACAACATGCACGAGGCCTACAAACGTATCGAGTTCGACGAGACTTACGATGGCTACGGCACATTCATCAGCGGCCCCTCGAAGACTGCCGATATTGCACAGGTATTGGTGATGGGAGCCCAGGCAGCAAGAAGCGCCACGATTCTGCTTATGCCGGAATAAAACCATTCAGGAGGTCGATCACCAGATCGACCTCTTCTTTTGTCAGGGCCTGATGACAGGGGATGGAGAGTTCCTGGGCGTGGATCTTCTCTGTGATGGGGAGGGAAAGGTGGTTTAATTGAAAATTATAGCAACGCTGTTTGTGTGGGGGGATGGGATAGTGGATCTGGGTCTCGACGCCGTTGTCTGAGAGGTATTTCTTGAGATCGTCGCGACGCTCGCAGAAAATGGGTAAGATGTGATAGACAGAGTCGCGAGTAGCGCGTGAAGGACGAGAATACTGCTCGTCGGCCACGAGAAGTAATCTCAAGAGGGGATTGCTTACTTCTCGTTGATAGCGAGCAACCATCTCCTTGCGACGCTGATTGTCGGCATCGAGATGCTTCAACTTCACGTCAAGGATGGCCGCCTGAATCTCATCCATACGACTGTTGCGACCCACATAGTCGAAAACGTATTTGCTGGAAGATCCGTAATTGCCGAGAGCCTCAATCGTACGAGCCAATGTCTCATCGTTGGTGGTGACAGCGCCTGCATCGCCAAGTGCTCCGAGGTTCTTCGTGGGGTAGAAGCTATGTCCGGCTGCATCGCCAAGGGAGCCGGTTTTCTTTCCTTCAAACGTACAGCCGTGAGCTTGAGCGTTGTCCTCGATGAGTTTGAGGCCATGCTCGCGGCAGATCTCCCCTATCCTATCGGTATAGGCACAGCAGCCGTAGAGATGGACAATCATGATGGCTTTCGTACGCTCTGTGATGGCCTGCTCTATCAGCGTATCGTCAATCTGCAAGGTCTCCCAAGAAGGCTCTACGAGAACAGGCTTCAGGCCGCACTCGGTGATGGCGAGAATGGAGGCGATATAAGTGTTGGCAGGCACGATGACTTCATCACCGCGTTGCATGACTCCCATCTCCATGTAGGCTCGGAAAATCAGGGTGAGCGCATCGAGCCCATTGCCACAGCCGATGCAATAGCGGGTGCCGATATACTCGGCATAATGCTGCTCGAACCTCCGCGTGGCCTCGCCTTTCAGATACCAGCCGCTATCGAGAACCCGACTGACTGCGCTTCGGATTTCATCGTCATAGAGACTGTTGATGGCTTTCAGGTCGAGATACTTGATCATAGGCTGTATTCGTAAGTGTCGTAGCAAACGGCTCTGCCGCCAAAGCCTTCCTTCTGGAAGATCAGCGAGTCGTTCAGATCATCATTATCAGGACGGTTCGACGTTCCGAAGTCGAAGTATTCCATACCGTTCTCGCTGCATTTATCCAGTAACGTACTGAACAGCAGATCCAACGCCCCCACCCTTCGGCCTTCGTCGTTGGCAGATATATACTGCGTCTTCACCGTGCGCGCACATATATATAATAAGGTGCCGCCAATCACGCGACCATCCTTACAGGCCACAAACAAACGGATATGCTGGGGGAATCGCGAACGAAGCAGGGCTATCTCGTCTAACGAATGTACGGGGCGGGCATTGTATCTTGCCTTCAGATTATCCTCCAGCAAAGGCCAGAACGCACTGCAATCCTGAACTTCCTTGATTTCAACCCCTGCTTTCTGAGCCTTCCTCACACAACGCCTACGCAACTCAGAAAGGGGCAGGCGATGACGGAGCATCACAACCGTCGAAACATCGCGCGAACAGCTCTGCGCCTTGCACACATTATTCAGGGCAAACAAATCTTCTTCAGATGGCAGACTGGCATATATCCAAGGGATGTGCTTATACCTCACCCGTCTGATACCCTCCTGCCGCAGAAAAGCATTCACAGCCACAAAGGCATCACGAACTACGGCGGTTTTACTGTCTGACGACATCAACAGACCGCCATAGGTCAGTCCTTGATGCGAATAAAGCGTCTCGGCGACTCTGTTTGCAGGCAGCAGCGCATATAACTCAGACTTGTAATATACCATCAGCGAACAGTCCTCAAAACGGTCGCTATGATAGTCCATATAACGACGGTCGAAGAGAAAGGTACCATTCTTCGATGCCGCCACGAACGCGTTCCATTCGTCAGCCTGTCCTGCCGTGTATCGCCGTATTTCAAACATTATTGAGACAGCCGCAAAAACTCGTCGTAATCATAGATATACTCGTCCTCGTCGAAGAGCTCGGAAGCCAAAACCAGGCAGACCGCACCACTGGAGAAATCCTCCAGCGTGCGCCACACGCCAGTGCCGATGTAAAGTCCCTGATAAGGATGATTCAGATGGAACGTCTGATGCTCCTTGCCATCGAACACCTCCACATCGAAGGAACCGCTGACTGCGACAACGACTTCCTCACAGGTGCGATGCGCATGACCACCACGACGCTCACCCGACGGTACATCATACGTCCAATAGACACGGGCAATATCAAACGGCACGTTCTTCAACTGTTCCGCCACCGTCAGATTGCCCCGTGGGTCAACTATCTTCGGAAGATCTATCAGTTTAGTGGAACTTCTCATAAGGATCAGTACCTAAGACGGTCTTTGCCAGACGCTTCGCCTTGTCACGCAGGGCATTGACATCATCGCCCACCTCACCATAGCAGAGCACTACACCCATGCGACGACCTTTGTGAGCCTCAGGCTTGCCGAAGATTCGGATACGCGTGCGATCTTCCTTCAGAGCCTCATCGAGGTTATAGTCGAGCAGTGAACGGTCTACAGGCGTAGAAGCCTCCTTCGGCGACAGAATCACAGCCGATGCGCCAGCATGCTCCAGATGGATGGCAGGAATGGGCAGACCCATGACGGCACGGAAATGGAGCTCGAACTCGCTCAAATTGGTGGTATGCCCCAGTGTCACCATACCTGTATCGTGCGGACGTGGCGAGAGCTCAGAGAAGATCACCTCGCCCTGCTTGGTCAGGAAGAACTCAACGCCCCAGATACCAGCACCCGTCAGCGCCTTCGTCACCTTATCGGCCATCATCTGCGCCTGCTTCAGTGCCTCGTCAGAGATCTTATACGGCTGCCAGGACTCGCGATAATCGCCCGACTTCTGAACATGTCCGATAGGCGGACAGAAGAGTGTAGGCCAACCATTCTTCTGAGTAACGGTCAGCAAAGTGAATTCTGAATCGAAGTCGATAAACTCCTCGATGATGACTTCCTTCACATCACCACGAGAGCCTTCCATTGCCTCCTTGAAAGCGGTCTCAAGCTCGCCCTCATTGTGCACATAGCTCTGACCGTGACCTGACGATGACATCAGTGGCTTAACCACGCAGGGGAAACCAATCTCATCAGCCGCAGCCTTGAACTCCTCAAAAGTCTTGGCATAGAAATACTGGGCTGTACGCAAACCCAACTCCTTGGCAGCGAGGTCGCGGATGGCACGACGGTTCATCGTGAAGTTCACGGCACGGGCAGAGGGAGTCACCTGAATACCCTGCTTCTCAAAATCAAAGAGGCGCTCTGTACGGATGGCCTCAATCTCAGGCACGATGATGTCGGGCTGATGTTTCTTCACTACAGCCTCGAGCGCATCACCGTCGAGCATCGAGAACACCTCGCGCTCATCGGCCACCTGCATGGCTGGCGCATTATCATAACGGTCGCAGGCAATCACGTACTGTCCTGCACGCATAGCTGCAATTACAAATTCCTTTCCGAGTTCACCGGAACCTAAAAGCAATATCTTTTTCATTTCTCAATTGTTTGTTTCATCATTTGCCACTCAGGGGTGACAGCCAGTTTACGGACACACTGATCGATACGTTCCATTGCATCTTCCTGCGAGAGATGCAGTTTGTTTGCAATCTCCTGCAGCGATCTGCGCTCAGTACCGAAGAGTCCATAATAATGCGTCACAGCGTCCTCTTCCTCTGGGGGCAGCAGGTAGAGCAAGTGCTCCATATAGTGCTCCATCTGAGGAGAGAGGCTTTCAGGGTTCATGCCGATGCGAACCAGAAAGCTGTGGAGTGTTTGGGTTATCGCGTCCAAAATTATCTGTCCTTATACATGTTATCGTAATACTTCTGGTAGTCGCCAGAGGTCACATTGTCGAGCCACTCCTGATTGTCGAGATACCAGCGGACGGTCTTCTCGATGCCCTCCTCGAACTGGAGTGAGGGTTCCCATCCGAGTTCCTTCTGCAGCTTCGTAGAGTCGATAGCATAACGCAGATCGTGGCCTGCACGGTCAGTCACGAAGGTGATCAGATCCATATCCTCGCCTTCCTTGCGACCCAACAGACGATCGACCGTCTTAATCACCACCTTGATGATATCGATGTTCTTCCACTCGTTGAAACCACCGATGTTATAGGTATCGGCAATCTTTCCCTCATGGAAAATCACGTCGATGGCACGAGCATGATCCTCTACATACAACCAGTCGCGCACGTTCTCACCCTTGCCATAGACAGGCAGCGGCTTGCGGTGACGGATATTGTTGATAAACAGCGGGATCAGCTTCTCAGGGAACTGATAGGGACCATAGTTGTTCGAGCAATTGGTCACAACGACAGGCATGCCGTAAGTGTCGTGATAAGCACGCACAAAGTGGTCTGAAGAAGCCTTGGCTGCTGAATAGGGAGAGTGAGGATTGTACTTCGTAGTCTCCAGGAAGAACTTGTCACCGTATGCCAGATGATGCTCTGAGCTTGAAGCGGTCGTGGTGAATGGAGGCTCGATACCCTCTGGGTGAGTCAGTTCCAATGCGCCATAGACCTCATCGGTAGAGATGTGGTAGAAGCGCTTGCCCTCGTACTTCTCAGGCAGAGACTCCCAATAGAGCTTAGCAGCCTGAAGCAGGGAGAGCGTACCCATCACGTTGGTCTTCGCAAAGGTGAAGGGATCCTTGATCGAGCGGTCTACATGGCTCTCTGCAGCCAGATGGATGATGCCATCCACCTTCTTGTCCTGCATCAGCTGGTAGAAAGCATCGAAGTCGCAGATGTCCATCTTCACAAACTCGTAGTTCGGTTTGTTCTCGATGTCCTTGAGATTAGCCAGATTACCTGCATACGTCAGTTTGTCGAGGTTAATGATGTGATACTCTGGATACTTGTTCACAAACAGGCGCACTACATGGCTTCCGATAAAGCCTGCGCCACCAGTAATAACGATTGTTCTTTTCATTTTTATCTTATTTTATAATGTATTTCTTAATCAGATACCACAAGTAAGAG
>JAEETB010000011.1 GCA_016286575.1 Prevotella sp. | reverse complement strand
CACCAATCTGTGGGAAGAGTACATCGGTACCCTGCATCGTAGGACCAGGAGCAACAGCACCCTTGTAACCTACAGAACCGCCATCGGCAGTATCCTGATTCTGCTTCATATAGAACGACTTGAAGGCGCGTGGGTAGTCTGTCATGATGACAGGCTTCTTGAAGTGCTCCTCAACCAAATAACGCTCATGCTCCGAAGCGAGGTCATCGCCCCAGTTGCAGGGGAACTCGAACTTCTTACCATTTTTGATGGCCTCCTGCAGGATATTGATACCCTCTGTATAAGGCAGACGAACGAAGGTCTCCTTGAGTACGCCCTCCAAACGCTCGATCAGGGTCTTGTCGATCATCTGATTCAGGAACTGCAGATCGTCCTTACAGTTATCAAGAGCCCAACGAACGCAGTACTTGATAAAGTCCTCTTCGAGATCCATCAGCTCTTCCTGATCAAGGAAGGCCACCTCAGGCTCTACCATCCAGAACTCAGCCAAGTGACGAGGGGTATTACTGTTCTCTGCACGGAAAGTAGGACCGAAGGTGTAGATAGCACCCAGGGCTGTCGCACCAAGTTCACCCTCAAGCTGACCAGATACGGTCAGTGAGGTCTGCTCACCAAAGAAATCGTCATCGTAGATAATCTTACCCTGCTCGTCTTTCTTCAGGTCGTAGAGATTCTTCGTGGTTACCTGGAACATGTTGCCTGCACCCTCACAGTCACTGGCTGTAATCAGCGGCGTGTGGAAATAGTAGAAACCATGCTCATGGAAATAAGTGTGAATAGCCATCGCCATGTTGTGGCGGATACGCATCACAGCACCAAAGGTGTTGGTACGCAGACGCATGTGGGCATTCTTGCGCATCACCTCGAAGCTCTGGCCTTTCTTCTGCATGGGATAGGTATTGTCGCAGAGACCATAGATCTCCAGCTTGGTAGCCTGGATCTCACTACTCTGACCTGCTCCTTGACTCTCTACCAAAGTTCCTTCTGCACTGATACAGGCACCAGTGGTAATCTGCTTCAGCATCTCCTCATCAAACTTACTCGGATCAACTACCACCTGTACGTTCTTGATCGTCGAACCATCATTCAGAGCGATAAAGTCTACTGCCTTTGAGCTGCGGTGCGTACGCACCCAACCCTTCACGCAGACGTCCTTACCGTATTCTGTGCTCTTCAGCACATCGATAATCTTAGTACGTTTCATTTTCAATCTTCAATTTTCAATTACTCGTAAGCACCCATGCGAAGGCGATCAACCTCCTCCTCAGTGAGGTAGCGCCAGTCGCCACGCTTCAAATTCTTCTTGGTGAGACCAGCAAACTGCACGCGATCAAGCTTCTGTACACGATAGCCAAGGGCCTCAAAGATACGGCGCACGATACGGTTCTTACCACTGTGGATCTCAATACCTACCTGCTTCTTGTCTGTAGGATGTGCATACTGTACATCGTCAGCCTTGATCTCACCGTCCTCCAGCTGGATGCCCTCAGAAATCTGCTGCAGGTCATGAGCCGTCACGTTCTTATCAAGGTATACATGATAGATCTTCTTCTTCAGATACTTAGGATGTGTCAGCTTTGAAGCCAGATCACCATCGTTGGTCAGCAGGAGCACACCTGTGGTGTTACGGTCCAGACGACCTACAGGATAGATACGCTCAGGACAAGCGTTCTTCACGAGATCCATCACAGTCTTACGCTGCTGGGGATCATCACTGGTAGTCACATAGTCCTTGGGCTTGTTAAGCAGCACATACACCTTCTTCTCAATGGTAACAGGCTGATCGTGGAACTTCACCTCGTCTGTGCGAAGTACCTTGGTACCTAGTTCCGTTACGACCTCGCCATTAACCGTTACAACACCTGCCTGGATAAACTCATCAGCCTCACGACGGCTGCAGATACCAGCATTTGCCAGGAACTTGTTCAGACGAAGGGGCTCATTGGGATCGAAGTTAACCTCCTTATACTCAATGCGCTTCTTCATCGAATACTTGGCATTGGGATCGTAATCGGCAGTACGCTGACGTGGAGCTTTCTTAAAGCCACCGCCACCATAAGGCTTACCATAACCGCCCTGCTGAGGACGCTGGCCATAACCACCCTGGCGCTGCTGACCATAACCGCCACCCTGAGGACGCTGGCCATAACCGCCTTGACGCTGCTGACCATAACCGCCACCCTGAGGACGCTGGCCATAACCGCCCTGACGCTGCTGACCATAACCGCCACCCTGAGGACGCTGGCCATAACCACCCTGGCGCTGCTGACCATAGCCACCCTGAGGACGCTGGCCATAACCGCCTTGACGCTGCTGACCATATTCACCCTGCTGGGCATTATAGTTGTTACGTGGACGATAACCGCCATGCTGCTGAGGCGTGCTGCTCTGCAAACCTGCACCAAAACCCTCAGGACGGAAACCTCCATCGTCATTGTTGCTGCGATAATTCGGACGCTCATAGGCTGGACGCTGTCCGGTGTGAATACGTGGACGTGGTGAACGTCCTGGACGGAACTCTTTCTGTACACCGTCTTGTGAAGTCTCTTCTTGCTTCTTCTCGTTGTTCTCGAAATCCATTGTTGTGTCTGTTTAAAATGTGATTAACTATTATTGTTTGGTAATGGTTGGTCAAATACCTGTATAAGTAGCTGGCGTAATGGCACGAAGCTCCTCCTTCACCTCTTCACTGACCTCAAGGGTCTCGATGAAGTTGCGGATCTTCTCACCTGTCAGCTTCTCATTGGTACGCGTCAATGCCTTCAACGTCTCGTAAGGATTAGGATAGGCCTCACGACGCAGAATGGTCTGGATGGCCTCAGCCACCACAGCCCAAGTGTTATCAAGATCCTCCTGAAGCTTCTCCTCATTGAGGATGAGCTTACGAAGGCCCTTCAGCGTACTCTGGAAGGCAATCAGTGCATGACCCATAGGTACACCGACATTACGGAGTACCGTAGAGTCTGTCAGGTCACGCTGCAGACGACTCACTGGCAGTTTGGCAGCCAGGAACTGCAGAATGGCGTTGGCAATACCCAGGTTACCCTCTGAATTCTCGTAGTCGATGGGGTTCACCTTATGCGGCATGGCACTCGATCCTACCTCACCGGCCTTGATCTTCTGCTTGAAGTAATCCATAGAGATATACATCCAGAAATCACGGTCGAGGTCGATGATGATTGTATTGATACGACGCATGGCATCAAAGATAGCACCCAACCAGTCGTAGTTGGAGATCTGTGTCGTGAACTGCTCACGCTCCAGACCCAGCTTCTCACTCACAAAACTGTTACCGAACTCACGCCAGTCGTATTGGGGATAAGCCACATGATGGGCATTGAAGTTACCCGTGGCACCTCCGAACTTAGCTGTCACGGGGGTCTCCTTCAGGGAACGGAGCTGTTCCTCCAGACGGTATACATACACCATGATTTCCTTACCCAGACGAGTGGGAGATGCAGGCTGCCCATGGGTCTTGGCCAACATCGGGATGTTCTTCCACTGTTCAGCATAGTCGTTCAACTGCTCTATCAACTCCTCGAGAATCGGATAGTAAACCTGCTCAAGAGCCTCCTTGATGGAAAGGGGCACACTGGTATTGTTAATGTCCTGTGAGGTGAGTCCAAAATGGATAAACTCCTTATAACCTTCGAAGCCACCCATTTCGTCGAGTTTCTCCTTGATAAAATACTCTACGGCCTTGACATCGTGGTTGGTAACCTTCTCGATGTCTTTTACCCGCTGGGCATCAGCAGGCGTAAACGCACGATAGATGTCACGGAGTTGGTCGAACAGTGAATGGTTGATCTGTTGTAATTGAGGCAATGGCAGTTCGCACAATGTGATGAAATATTCAATCTCCACACGTACTCTGTACCTGATTAAGGCGTATTCTGAGAAATACTCTGCCAACGGCTCTGTCTTACTCCTGTAACGGCCATCAATAGGCGAGATGGCTGTCAGCATACTTAAATCCATGTCTAAAATAAAATAGTCCTAAAAATCGATAATTATCTTCTTTCCTAAAGCGCTTTCTAACCCAAAACCGCAACCTCAACGGCTGCGGAAGGGTTCTATTTGTGTTGTGGGCGCTGAGGGATTCGAACCCCCGACCCTCTGCTTGTAAGGCAGATGCTCTAAACCAGCTGAGCTAAGCGCCCCCTTTCTTGTTGCTAATTCGGCTGCAAAGGTAAGATAAAAAAATGAAACTGCAAAATTTCTTCGTTGAAATTTTGCAGTTTCTGTCAAATTACAACTGATTACAGCTGATAAAGCTCGTTAGCAGACATCAATTCAACCTTTTTCTCTGCCAGAATCTTCTCACAAGCTTCCAGATCGGATGGACGGATAATGACATGGGCTACATCACCGTTGGCAAAAGAGTACATATACTCAATGAAAACGCCATTAGCAGAGAGGTGCCTCAACACGACTGCCAAAGAACCACTTGTGTTAGGACACACAAAACCAATCACATCAGTAATCTTCACTGCAAAATGTGCCTCTTTCAGTACCTGATATGCCTTATCAGGGTCAGAAACGATACAACGCAGGATGCCGAAGTCACTGTTATCAGCAATACTCATTGCAGAAAGGTTGATACCGGCTGCGCCAAGGGCATCAGTAACCTCAGTCAGTCTTCCAGACTTGTTCTCAAGGAAAATGGATAGCTGTTTTGTCTTCATATGCTTATAGTTTTTATCACCTTATTATATATTATATATTACGTTTATCAATCACTCGCTTGGCCTTGCCTTCGGAACGCTCGATGCCCTTAGGCTCTACCAACTTCACCTTGAAGCCCAGACCAATAACACTGCGCAACTCTGCCTCGAGCTTCTTCTGCAGACCTACCATCGTCGACATGTCGTCAGTGAAGTACTCATCCTTTACCTCGACCTTCAACTCACTGGTATCAGTATTATTGATACGGTCTACAGTCAACAGGAAGTGGGGCTCATACTCAGGCAACTTCAGGATAACGTCCTCGATCTGTGACGGGAAAACGTTCACACCACGGATAATCAACATATCATCGCAACGACCCAGGATACGATCCATACGTACCAACGTACGTCCGCATGGACACTTGTCATAATGAAGGGCCGTCAAGTCATGGGTACGATAGCGCAACAGTGGCATTCCCTCCTTGGTCAGATGGGTGAAGGTCAACTCACCAAACGAACCCTCGGGCAATGGCTCACCAGTATTCGGATCCAGAATCTCCGGATAGAAATAATCTTCATTAAGGTGTGTACCGTGCTGACACTCGCACTCATAACCTACACCAGGTCCTGCAATCTCACTCAGACCGTAGATATCATAGGCCTTGATGCCGAGCGACTCCTCCAGCTTCACACGCATCTTCTCTGTCCAAGGTTCAGCACCGAAGACACCAACCTTCAATTTGAACTCGCTGCGAGGCCACTCACATTCTTTCATGGCTTCTCCCAGGAACATGGCGTATGATGGGGTACAACAGAGAATCGTCGTACCGAAGTCATGCATCAGCGTCATCTGCTTCTGTGTATTGCCTGAAGAAATGGGAATCACTGAAGCACCGATGTTCGTAGCACCATCGTGGGCACCCAGACCTCCCGTAAACAGACCATAGCCGTAGGCCACCTGGAAGATATCTTCCTTCGTAGCACCATAGGCGGTAAAGGCACGGGAAATAGCCTCCGACCACATCGCCAGGTCCTTACGCGTATAAAGCACCACCACAGGCTTACCCGTCGTACCACTGGATGCGTGGATACGTACTATCTGACTCATAGGCACAGCAGCCAGTCCGAAAGGATAGTTGTCACGAAGATCAAGCTTGTTGGTAAATGGCAACTTCACGATATCGTCAATGCTCTTGATATCGCCAGGCTCCAAACCCATCTCCTGGAACTTCGCCCTATAAAAGGGGGTGTTGTAATACACGTAGTGCGCCATCTTCACGAGACGCTGGCTCTGGATTTCGCGAAGCTGCTCGCGGTCCATGCACTCAATACTTTGATTCCAAATCATAGTCCAAATATTTAGTTGTTTTGTTGATGTCCAACTTTTCAGCGTACAAAGGTAGTGAAAATCGAGCGAAATGCAAAATAAAAACACGATTTTATTTTCATTTCTGAGATGCATCCTACATTCGGCGAAGCCAAAGGTAGTGAAAATCGAGCGAAATGCAAAATAAATCACGAATTTATTTTCATTTCCGAGATAAAAAAATAGGATGTGATTTCTCACATCCTGACTTCTGGTGGGCGCTGAGGGATTCGAACCCCCGACCCTCTGCTTGTAAGGCAGATGCTCTAAACCAGCTGAGCTAAGCGCCCTTAGTTTTTCTAAGCGGGTGCAAAGGTATAACAAAAAAATGAAACACGAAAAGCAGAAAGAGAAAAACTGCATTTCTTTAACTCTTTTTAAGATATTCATCCTAAAAGCTGCTCAATATCCCCCTGCGGCAGAATACAGAGGATGGCTTTGCCATCAGGCGTATAATTGACGTTTGAGCAGGAGAAGAGTTCATTAATCACATTCTCCATCTCTTCATTATTCAGGATCTGACCATAGGGAATCGCAGCACTACGGGCAAGACTCAGTGCCACCTGGGAATTCAGCGAATCGATAGGATTCTGTGCGTCACTGATCATCTGACGGATCAGTTGAACAGGATCAAGGCCTTCGATACCGGATGGGACTCCATTGATGGCAAAGGTGTGTCCACCTAGATCACTCAGGTCGAAGCCGACATCCCCCAGCTCCGTCATCAGCTGTTCCACAATCACGGCATCAGAGGGCGAGAAAGTGACGGTCTCAGGGAACAGAAGCTTCTGGGTGTTGGCCGTATGCTGACTCAATTCCTTGATATAACGCTCGTAACGGATACGGATATCTGCACGATGCTGATCGATAATCATCAGTCCAGACTTCACCGCAGTCATCAGGTATCTGCCCTTATACTGATAGTGGGCAGGCGATTTCTCAGAGAGGATATCCGTTGACGACTGGGCCTGCAACGGCTCCTGCTCCTCATCGAAGAACGACTGTTCCGAACTCTCACGCTGGGGAACAAGTCCCTCGTAAAGCGACTCCCAAGATGTATCTACCTTACCAGAACCACCAGAAGATCTGGAAAAATTGGATTTCCCGGAAGTGCCAGAATTCTTAAAAGGATTATAATCTGGATTGTAATTCACACGTGGCGCTGATATCTGATCATGTCCTGGGTCGAAAACGGGAATATCAGGACGTCCTTGGGTATCAAATTCGATGGTGGGAACCTCACAGAACTTCCCAATGGCATCACGCACCGAGGCAGAGAGGATCTGCCAGATGGCCTGCTCGTTTTCAAACTTGATCTCTGTCTTAGTAGGATGGATATTCACATCGATCTCCGAGGGTTCTACCTCTAAATAGAGGAAATAGGGAATCTGCATCCCCTCAGGTATCAGTCTGCCATAGGCTGAGATCACCGCCTTATGGAAATAGGGGTGCTTCATAAAACGCCCGTTCACGAAGAAATAGTCTTGTCCTCCCTTCTTCCGAGCAGCTTCAGGCTTACTCACAAAACCCTTGATCGTACACATGGCCGTCTGCACCTCCACTGGCAAGAGATCCTGATGATACTGCTTACCAAACACATCGGCGATACGCTGACGCAGGGTTCCAGGACGGAGGTTCAACAGTTCCGTACCATTATGATGTAAGGTGAAATGGATATCGGGATAAACCAGAACAATCCTCTCGAAGGCCGTCAGGATATTACTCAGCTCCGTAGCGTTTGTCTTCAGGAATTTCCTTCTGGCAGGCACGTTGAAGAACAAGTTCTCCACCTTGAAGTTACTACCCACAGGACAGGACACCGGCTCCTGAGAGAGTACCTTCGAACCTGCGATGACCAATTGTGTACCTATCTCGTCTTCCTCACGGCGTGTCTGCAACTCAACCTGCGACACCGCTGCAATGGAAGCCAGGGCCTCACCACGGAAACCCATCGTGTGGAGGGCGAAGAGATCAGCAGCTTCCTTGATCTTCGAGGTGGCATGACGCTCAAAGGAGAGACGGGCATCAGTCTCCGACATTCCCTTACCGTCGTCAATCACCTGGATAGAGGTCCTACCGGCATCCACCACCAGCACATGGATGGTCTTGGCATCTGCATCCACGGAGTTTTCCACCAACTCCTTGATCACAGAGGCAGGACGCTGTATCACCTCTCCAGCTGCGATCTGGTTGGCAACACTATCAGGAAGAAGACGGATCAGGTCACTCATCAGCTAAGACTTTTTTCTTAGGACGCCAGTTGAAGATGTCATAACGATCCAGGGGACGTACATAGTTATACCACACAAAACCTGGCAACTGCTTACGGTCAGCAGGAATCTGATTCAGAGGGTACATCGTACCTGTGGTCTTGGGAGTCCATACCTTCTCCAGCTTACGGTCCTTCAGATACATGCGGAGCTCACTCGTCTCCTGATAGTTATAGATAATAGGAACGCTATCGCCCTCTTCGAAGTAATAGCCTATCAACACATTGTCCTTAGCCTGTGTCTCACGGATATTACCATCGACGAAATAGGCAAACATCTGCTTCGACACCACTTGGTTAAAACAGGTCGTATCACTCCGCAGCTGCAGGATGGAGAAACAGTTGTCAATGATATGGGCATGGTCTATCACGGAGTCTTTCAGGAACACCTCGATACGATCGCCCACCAGCTGTTGGTTCTTGTTCCATACGATGGGATCGTAATACATGGTCATACACGAGTCGAGTGAGTTATAGACCAGTGAATCACAGACTGCCTGCACATCCGTACGATAGGCGCGCACCTTATGAAAGGCATGGATCTTACGGTACATGGAGTCTGTATCGATGTTGAAAGTGACAATCTTGAAGGTGTCAGCGTGCATGAAGAGTGAGTCTCCTTGAGAGAAATCAATGGCTACCGCACTGTCAGTGGTCATGGCATAACCCGTATTTTCATAATACTCGCCGTAGTTTCCCGTCAGCTTGTTCTTGTTCAAAGAGTCTACATAAACCACGTTACGGAAGGCCTGACTGAATCCTTGCTGACTGTCATAGTAGACACTGTCACCAACGATCATCTTACCACCATTGGAGAGTACCGAACGGTTCATAAGCCTGGCACGGTCATTCTTCGTGTCGTAGTAGCCTTGCTCAGAGTAAATCGTACTCTCACCGGAAGTGATGTGCGACGGACCCACGATATGGGCCATCGAAAGATTGGTATCGTAATAAAGGGTATCAGTGGTGAGGAAGAATTTCGGACTCTTCATCTTCACGTCATAGTTGAAGACTGACATCTTCGTCTTCGTATTGTACTCGCCCCAGTCTGAGGTCAACTCCGTATTACCGTCGATCATCTTTCCGCCTTCAAAGAAATAGGCGTTGTCGTAGAGACGGTCATAGTCGAGGCTATCGGTATAGAGGGTGGTCTTCTTATGCTTGAGCACCACGTTATAACGGGCACGGGCCATCTGCTCGTTGCCATCGTAATAGGCATAGTCACTCGTGAGCGACATCGTGTCACCCTGGTACATCCTCACATGTCCGAAAGCCTCAAACGAGTTGCTGGCCTCATAGAAATAGGCACTGTCGCAATAAAGGCGTGCGCCCTGATGGGTGAAGTGCACCTTACCATTGAGAATCGTGGCATCTGGATTCTCATACTGGTCGAAATGGAGCACGTCGGCATGTACGAGATACACACGGGTATCCTGTACCTTAGCCTTCCTACGGACAGGACGTTTCTTCTGCATCTGTGTAAAAGCAGAGGCCATCCCCACCATCAGGACAATCGACAATAAAAAGACGAAAGACTTTCTCACTTGTCACTGTTCACTTTTCACCCTTCACCTCTACTTGTTCCACCCCTCGAATTCAAACCTGCAGTTGGCAAACTCAGGATTCAGACGTGTATAGACATTCTTGATCTTATCGACTACCCACTCATGGATACGATCCTCACGACGTTTGTTCAACACGACGTCTTTCAGGGTCTGGAAGTCCTCTGTGACCGTGGCCTTATGACCGTCGATGCGGTTCTTCAGCTTCGCAATCACACAGACGGTCTTTCCACGCTGATTGATCATCGTGAAGGCTTGTGAGATCTGTCCCACCTGCATGGTATCCACCACCTTCGCGATCTCCGCAGGCAGGTCCTGCATACGGAACTTCGAAGATGTATGACCTGTCTGCATCATGTTCGTAGACATCAGACCCTTACTGTTTTTCGTATCCTTATCATCCGAAAGGAGGGGGGCTGCAGCCTCGAAAGTATATTTCCCTGCACGGATATCATTGGCGATGGAATCCAGACGCCCAATACTTTTCGCTATGGCCTCGTCAGACACCACGGGCTTACGGAGAATATGGCGCACGTTCACCTTGTCACCGCGTTTCTCAATCAACTGAATGATATGGAAACCGAACTCTGACTCCACAATCTTCGAGACCTTCTTCGGATCTGTAAGGTTAAAGGCTACCGTGGCAAAGGCGGGATCGAGCGTACCACGGCCTGCGAAACCTACCTCACCACCACGACGCGCTGTTCCCGGGTCTTCCGAGTAGAGTCGGGCCAACGTCGAGAACGAAGCCTCACCTTTATTGACACGGTCTGTATACTCACGCAACTCGTCCTTGATACGGTCGAGTTCCTCCTGTTCGATACGGGGGGTCTGCTGGATAATCTGCACCTCTACCTCCGTAGGCACGAAGGGGATACTGTCTGATGGCATATCCTTGAAATAACGGCGCACCTCAGCAGGGGTCACGGCGATATCCGAGACGAGCTTCTGCTTCATCTTCTGGACCATCTGACGGTCTTTCATCTCCTCACGCAGATCGTTCCTGATCTGTGAGATTGTCTGATGCTTGTATTCCTCCAGACGTTCTCTGGAACCGTCTACCATCTCGAGCCAGTAGTTGATCTGCTGCTCTACCTCCTGAGCCACATCGGCATCAGTCACTTCGATACTGTCAATCTCAGCCTGGTGTTTGAAGAGCTTCTGCACGGCAATCTGCTCGGGAATCGTACAATCGGGATCCCCACTCCACTTCATACCTTCCATAGAGGACTGTATGCGCATCTGCTCAACATCGGACCTGAGGATGGCCTCATCGCCTACAACCCACACAACCTCATCAACCACGGTGCCGATGGAGTCATTGGGTGTTGCTGCCATCCCCATGAAGGGAACGGCTGCCAGCACGGCGAAAAAACAATTCTTTAAAATTCTCATGGGTGTTGGTTTATTGTTTTCAATACGGATTCATTGATGATTACGGGATAACGCTGACGAAGACTGGCCACCCACTCTTTCTCCAGCATATCCTGGTAGTCCTCCACAACCTGATTACGAACGTCAGTATAGTCATCGGGGTATTTCTTCAGCT
The DNA here is from genome assembly GCA_016286575.1 of Prevotella sp. Classification (GTDB taxonomy): domain Bacteria; phylum Bacteroidota; class Bacteroidia; order Bacteroidales; family Bacteroidaceae; genus Prevotella. The sequence continues at coordinate 13,947 of JAEETB010000011.1, read as the reverse complement.
TCTTCCCATAGACAGCATCGATGGGATAGTCTTTATTTGTATCATTGGAAACAACAGGATTACTGATCTTAAACACCATCCTGTCGACCGTCGCATTATCACCTGCCTTGAAGATGCCTTTCTCCACACGGATACGGATGATGGAATCGGGATTGAAGGTACTGCGCAGCGCCTCTGCCCACTGGTCGAAAGGAAGGTTCTTCACACAGTTCTTCACCGCCTTCACGTCTTTCTTGTCCTTCACGTGATAGGCGATACCCTTGTACCTCGGCTGATCCCAGACATAGTCTTTCTTGTGGGCCTCGAAATAGCGTTGCAGGGCAGCCTCATCAGCTGTTGCCTTATCCCATACCTCACGACTGCTGATCTCATAGAGCAACAGACCGTCGTGATATTCCTTGAAGAGGTATTTCATATCGCTGTCGACAGCCGCCAGAGAGTCTGAACGTGCCTGCATGATGGCTTCGGAAGTCAACTGTCCATCAGAAGCACTGACCATATGCTTGATACGCGACGAGGCGATGGCCTCACGGATACCCTGACGCTCCAGCGCAGTCACGAAGTCGGCTCTCAGGGAGTCGTAGGGCTCCAACTGCTTACGGTCCTTCATTAATATGATATGGTAACCTACTGGTGAGAGGAACGGACGACTCATCTGTCCCTTCTGCAGGGAGTAGGCCATGTCCTCAAACTCCTTGAAGGTCTGATTCGGACCTATCCAAGGCAGAAGACCGCCATCCTCACCTGAAGCGACATCCTCAGAGAGTTTCTTGGCCAGTTCCTCGAATTTGGCACCAGCCGTCAGGGCCTGATAGACGGAGTCGATCCTGTTCTTCACCTGCTGCTGTTCCTCTGGCGTAGCCTGGGTCGACAGTTTCAGCAGGATATGGGCTGGTCTGATCAGTCCCCGTTCACCGATATTCTCCTTGATACGCTGATACAGACGCTGGGCATCGGCCTCGACATCGGCATCCGTGACAAGGGTGGGACGCACCTGCTGGTCACGATACATGGCATACTCTTCCTTGAACGAAGTCATGGTGTCGAGCTTGGCATCAAGGGCCGCTGCCACCTTCAACTTGTAGTTCACAAACAGATCGACATATTCCTCCACACTTTTCTTATCGACGACATCCTGGCCGTTGTTCTTGTTATAGGAATACTCGAACTCGGAACGAGGTACATCGACCCCTGCTACAGTCATCACGACTGGATCGTTGCTTTGGGCAAAAATAGCAACAAACGGAACAACTGCACTGAAAGCAGCTATGATGAGTCTCTTCATCAGTCGTTGGGTCTTGAATAGTTCGGTGCCTCACTGGTGATCGTGATGTCATGTGGATGACTCTCGTTCACACCGGCATTGGTGATACGTGTAAACTTGGCATTATGGAGCTGTTCGATGGTGGCGGCACCACAATAGCCCATACCTGAGCGCAGACCACCAGTCATCTGATAGATCACCTCCTGTACCGTTCCCTTGTAAGGCACGCGTCCTGCGATACCCTCGGGCACGAGCTTCTTCACCTCCTTGGTGTCGCCCTGGAAATAGCGGTCCTTCGAACCGTGCTTCTGCTCCATGGCCTCCAACGAGCCCATACCTCGATAGCTCTTGAACTTACGGCCATTGTAGATGATGGTGTCACCAGGACTCTCCTCAGTACCTGCCACGAGCGAACCGATCATCACACAACTGCCACCAGCAGCAAGTGCCTTCACGATATCACCTGAGTAACGCAGACCACCATCAGCGATGAGGGGCACACCCGTACCCTTCAGGGCACTGTATACATCATAGACGGCACTCAGCTGTGGTACACCCACACCCGCAACGACACGGGTGGTACAGATACTACCTGGGCCGATACCTACCTTCACACTGTCAGCACCGTTCTCCATCAACATTTTGGCAGCCTCACCAGTGGCGACGTTTCCTACCACGATATCGATATTCGGGAACGACACCTTGGCCTCTCTCAGCTTCTCAACCACTGACTTCGAATGACCGTGAGCCGTATCGATCACGATGGCATCAGCACCAGCATCTACCAGTGCCTGCATACGGTCGAGGGTATCGGAAGTGACGCCGACACCAGCGGCAACACGCAGACGACCCTTCTCATCCTTACAGGCCATGGGCTTGTCCTTGGCCTTCGTGATATCCTTATAGGTGATCAGACCGATCAGATGATTGTCCTTATCCACTACGGGCAGTTTCTCGATCTTGTTCTCCTGCAGGATCTGGGCGGCAGCCGTTAGGTCTGTCTGCTGGTGGGTGGTCACGAGGTTATCCTTCGACATGATTTCCTCCACAGGACGGTCCAGACGACGCTCGAAGCGCAGGTCACGGTTCGTCACGATACCTACAAGGTGATTGCCGTCATCGACAACGGGGATACCGCCGATATGATACTCCGCCATGATGTCGAGGGCCTGAGCCACCGTCGATCCCTGGGGAATCGTGATAGGATCATAGATCATACCGTTCTCAGCACGCTTGACGATAGCCACCTGACGGGCCTGATCGTCGATCGACATATTCTTATGGATCACACCGATACCACCTTCACGGGCAATGGCAATAGCCATCTGCGACTCGGTGACGGTATCCATCGCAGCTGTCACAAACGGGATGTTCAGCTCGATATTCCGCGAGAAGCGGGTTTTCAACTCTACTGTCTTGGGCAGTACTTCCGAATAGGCAGGGATCAACAGGACATCGTCAAATGTCAAGCCGTCCATTACGATTTTGTCATCAATAAATGAAGCCATATTATTTATACCTTATTATATATATTCTATTCCACTTGTCTCTTAATTGGCCATCTCCGAGATGAACTTGATACGCACAAGCCGGATTTCGTCCTCGGTATATTCATCACCAAGCTCATCCTGGGCCACACTCAGCTTGTCGGTATCCGACTCACTGAAATAGTCGTAGATATCATCGATGTGGTCTTCGTCCATCACCTCCTCGAGGAAATAGTCGATGTTCAGCTTCGTACCACTGTAGACGATGGCCTCCACCTCGTCGAGGAGCTCTTCGAACTCCAGACCCTGGGCATCGGCAATATCGTCGAGGGCTATCTGACGGTCTATACTCTGGATGATCTTCACCTTGAGCATCGACTTCTTCGCCACCGTACGTACGCGCATATCCACCTGACGCTCGATACCATTCTCCTCACAATAGGCCTTGATCAGGTCTACGAACTCCTGGGCATAGGGCTGTTTCACCTTGCCTTCACCAACGCCCTGGATATTCTTCAGCTCCTCGAGGGTCACGGGATAGTCTGTGGCCATCTGCTCCATCGACACATCCTGGAAGATGACGTATGGCGGACGCTGCAGACGCTTCGACACTTTCTTGCGCAGATCGCGCAGCATGGCACTCAACGTGGGATCGAGGGCACTGATACCTCCATCGTGATCCACTGTTTCATCCATATCCTGGAACTCGGCATCCTTGACGATCATGAATGAGGAGGGGTGTTTCAGGAACTTCTTGCCTGCCGAGGTCACCTTCAGCAGTCCGTAGTTCTCCACCTCCTTCTTCAGGTAGCCTGCGATGAGGGCCTGACGGATAACGGGGTTCCAGATCTTATCGTCGTCATCGGCACCTGCACCGAAGAGATCCTGTGTCTCGTGGTGATGCGCCAGGATCTCATCAGTCTCCTTACCGATGATGAAATCGATGACATAGTCCGAACGGAAGTTCTCCTTGATGGCGAGGATGGCATTGAGCGTGGTCACCAACTGATCCTTCGCCTCGATCTTCGTCTTGGGGTGCAGACAGTTGTCACAGTTGCCACAGTTGTCCTTGTCATAGACCTCACCGAAGTAGTGCAACAGCATCTTTCGGCGGCAGACGGAGGTCTCTGCGTAGGCAGCGGTCTCCACAAGCAGCTGACGGCCGATATCCTGCTCAGCCACGGGCTTACCCTCCATGAACTTATCGAGTTTCTGCAGATCCTTGTTGGAATAGAAAGCCAGACAGATGCCCTCACCACCGTCACGCCCTGCACGACCCGTCTCCTGATAATAGCCTTCCAGCGACTTGGGGATATCATAGTGGATCACGAAACGTACATCGGGCTTGTCGATACCCATACCGAAGGCGATGGTTGCCACGATCACGTCGATGTCCTCCATCAGGAAGGCATCCTGTGTCTGGGTACGGGTCGTCGAGTCGAGACCTGCATGGTAGGCCGCAGCCTTGATCTCGTTAGCCCTGAGGATGGCAGCAAGCTCCTCCACCTTCTTACGCGAGAGACAGTAGATGATACCGCTCTTGTCCGGGTGCTGTTTGATGAACTTGATGATATCCTTGTCCACATCCTTGGTCTTCGGACGTACCTCGTAATAGAGGTTCGGACGGTTAAACGAACTCTTGAACTCCGTGGCGTCGACAATGCCGAGGTTCTTCTTGATGTCCGTACGCACCTTGTCAGTGGCGGTAGCCGTGAGGGCGATGATAGGTGCAGGACCTATCTCGTTGACAATCGGACGGATACGACGGTACTCAGGACGGAAGTCGTGGCCCCACTCTGAGATACAGTGGGCCTCGTCGATGGCATAGAAGGATATCTTCACCGACTTGAGGAACTCTACATTGTCCTCCTTCGTCAGCGACTCCGGAGCCACATAGAGTAGCTTCGTACGTCCTGCCAGGACATCGGCCTTTACCTGATCGATCGCGGCCTTGTTCAGCGATGAGTTCAGATAGTGGGCCGTACCTTCGTTTTCACTGAGGTTGGTAATGACATCCACCTGATTCTTCATCAGCGCAATGAGGGGCGAGATGACGATGGCCGTACCCTCCATCAACAACGAGGGCAACTGGTAGCACAGCGATTTTCCGCCACCAGTGGGCATGAGCACGAAGGTGTCCTTACCATCCATCAGATTCTGGATGATCCGCTCCTGATCGCCTTTGAATTTGTCAAATCCAAAATACTTCTTCAGGGCTTCGGTGAGATTCTTTTTTTCAGTCATAAAGATCTAGTTCTTAGGCTTCTAATTTCTGTAAATGGGTCTTATCGAGTTGTTCGCGGATATACTTATCCGTGACTTCGAATTTCTTGACTCTTCTGGAGGGCAGATCGAACATGGCGTCGATCATCACACTCTCCACAATGGAGCGCAATCCACGGGCTCCAAGCTTATACTCCACGGCCTTGTCGACAAGGGTCTCCAGTGCCTCCTTCGTGAACGTCAGCTCCACACCGTCCATCTCGAAGAGTTTCTTATACTGACGGATGATGGAGTTCTTCGGCTCCGTCAGGATCTTCTTCAGGGCCTCACGGTCGAGGGGATTCAGATAGGTGAGCACTGGCATACGGCCAATGATCTCAGGGATGAGTCCGAATGACTTCAGGTCCTGGGGCACAACATACTTCATCAGGTCGTTCTTGTCAATCTGACGTACGTTCTGCACGGAGTTGTAGCCCACCACATGGGTATTCAGTCGCTGGGCAATCTTACGCTCGATACCATCGAAGGCACCACCGCAGATAAAGAGGATATTACGCGTGTCCACGTGGATATAGTCCTGATCCGGATGCTTGCGACCACCCTTGGGAGGTACGTTCACAATCGTTCCCTCGAGCAGCTTCAACAGTCCTTGCTGCACGCCCTCACCACTCACGTCACGGGTGATACTCGGGTTGTCTCCCTTACGGGCGATCTTGTCGATCTCGTCGATGAAGACGATACCGCGCTGGGCAGCCTCCACATTGTAGTCTGCCACCTGCAGCAGTCGTGTGAGGATACTCTCCACGTCCTCACCTACATAACCTGCCTCAGTGAACACCGTGGCGTCGACGATGGTAAAGGGCACGTCAAGCAACTTGGCGATGGTCCTGGCCAACAGGGTCTTACCTGTTCCCGTGGAACCCACCATGATGATATTGCTCTTCTCGATCTCCACACCGTCCTTGTCATCAGGCTGCTGCAGACGCTTGTAGTGGTTGTAGACAGCCACTGAGAGATAGCGCTTGGCTTCATCCTGTCCGATAACGTACTGATCGAGGTATTCCTTGATTTCCTTGGGCTTGGGCACCTTCTTCAGCTTGAACTTCCCGTCGGCCTTTGCCTTGTCCTTATCTGTCAAGTTCTCCTGGACGATCCTATACGCCTGTTGGGCACAGTCCTCACAGATATAGGCATTGATGCCAGTAATCAGGAGCCGCACCTCACGTTCCGACCTTCCACAAAAACTACATTCTTTCTTCACTTTCTTACTTTTTTACCTTTTTATCTTTCCTTCTCACTTCTTCCTCACCAGCACCTCGTCGATCATGCCATAGGCCTTCGCCTCCTCTGCCGTCATCCAGTAGTTACGGTCTGAGTCGGCATAGACTTTGTCGTAGGGGGTATGTGAATGATCCGAGATGATCGTATATAACTCTTTCTTGAACTTCAGGATCTCCTTGGCCTCGATCTCGATATCCGATGCCTGACCCTGTACACCACCAAGGGGCTGGTGGATCATCACACGACTGTGGGGCAGAGCCGAACGCTTGCCCTCCGTACCTGCCACGAGCAGCACGGCTCCCATCGAGGCGGCCATACCTGTACAGATGGTGGCCACGTCACTCGAGATGAACTGCATGGTGTCGTAGATGCCGAGACCTGCTGTCACACTGCCACCAGGCGAGTTGATGTAGATGCTGATATCCTTGCCCGAGTCTACGGAGTCGAGATAGAGCAGCTGTGCCTGAAGGGTGTTGGCGGTATAGTCGTCAATCTGTGTACCGAGGAAGATGATACGGTCCATCATCAGTCGTGAGAACACGTCCATCTGGGTCACGTTCAACTGACGCTCCTCGAGGATATAGGGATTCAAATACTGTGCCTGTGCCTGCATCACCTCGTCGAGGGTCAGACCGTTCATACCTAAATGCTGTACAGCATATTTTCTAAAATCATTCTTCATATCTTCAATTTTCAATATTCAATCTTCAATTATCAATACGAGAAAAGGGTTATCGACCTTCAGTTTCTCGTGTTTGGGACACAAAGATAATCAAAAAAGTCGATAACCCTTCAATAATAGGGGTTATTTTTTCCTAAAAAAACTTATTTTTCTGACATAAGCTTGTTAAACTCCTCCAAAGTGACCTCTTTTTGATTCAATTTGACCACATTTTTGAGGGTTTCTGTCAGTTTCTGATCGATAGCACGGTCTACAAAGTTGTCGATATTCTCACGCTTCTTCAACTGCTCAGCAGCATAGTTCTCGAGCACGTCATCAGGCACATTGCTCATACCGTACTGGGCAAACTGTGCACGGATGGCCTCCTTGGCTACAGCCTTCAGGTCACTCTCCTCTACCTTAATATTATTAGCGCTGACCAGCTGCTCCTTGATCAGGTGCCAGCCCAACTCGTGGATGCTGCCCTCGAAGTTCTTCTCTACATAGTCGGCACCCTTGTCCTTGTTGTTCTGCAGCATCACGCGCTTCAGCAGAGCCTCGGGGAACTCGAGCTTGCCCACCTTTTCCTCCATATACTTGCGTACGTCGAGCAGGAACTTGTAGTCGCTGTTCTGCTGCAGCTGGGGAGCGATGGTGGCAGCGATCTTCTCGCGGAAAGCCTTCTCGTCTGTCACGGTACCCTCACCGAAGACACGGTCGAAGAGCTGCTGGTTCACCTCTGCGGGCTGGAAGTGACGGATCTCGGTAATCTGATAGCTGAAGTCAGCGTTCAGGTCCTTCACGTCGTCCTTCTGTACCTTCAGCAGGGCAGCTACCTCAGCGTCGTTGTCGGGATAGGCCTTCTTGGGGTTGAAGGTGATGATGTCACCAGGCTTGGCACCGTCGAAGAGCTTCTTCTGGTCCTCGGCCTTAATATAGGCAGGCATAACCATACCACCCTCAGTGGTGATACCGCCTTCCTTGGTGTTACCGTTCTCGTCGAGCTCACGCAGGTCGCCAGTGATGGTGTCGTTGCCGCTGAACACGTCAGCCTTCACGAACTCACCTGCCTGTGAGGCGTACATCTGTACCTGATCGTCGATGAGCTTGTCCTCCACCTTGATGGTGTAGTAATCGATCTTGTCTTTGCCACTGAGCTCTGCCTGGAACTCGGGGGCTACGGCGATATCGAACACGAAGGTCAGATCGGCGTCCTTCTCGAAGTCCTGGGGCACCTGCTTCTCCTGGTTGGGAAGGGGCTCGCCCAGCATCTTGATATTGTTCTCCTGAATGTATGCATACAGCTTCTCGCTGAGGAGCTTGTTCACTTCCTCCACCTTCACGGCGGTGCCATACTGCTTCTTAATCATACCCATTGGGACCATACCTGGACGGAAACCAGGCACCTGTGCCTTCTTACGATAATTCTTCAGGGTCTTCTCTACCGCTTCCTGGTAGTCTGCCGCCTCAATGGTCATCGTCAGCAGACCATTGATCTTATCGGCGCAATCAAATGAAATTTTCATCTTCTTATGTACTTATTTATAATATATGATTCGAATTTTTGGGGTGCAAAGGTACTAAAAAGAAGTGAAAAGTAAAAAGTGAAAAGTAAAAAATTGCTATGCCTTGGCATTTTTTAACTTTTCACTCTCCACCTTTCACTTTTCACCTCTCACTTCTTCCCTTCCCGTTCCTCTGCCAGTTTCTGGAAATCCTTCTTGCGGAGCTCGAATGACTCTGTGAGGTATTTCTCGCGGACAATCTTGTTCGCAGCCAACTCCTCTGGCGTGCCCTGGAAGAGGATACGGCCCTCGAACAACAGGTAGGCACGGTCAGTAATGGCCAATGTCTCATCCACGTTATGGTCAGTAATCAGAATGCCGATGTTCAGGTACTTCAGCTTGTAGACAATCTGCTGGATATCTTCTACGGCGATAGGGTCTACACCCGCAAAGGGCTCGTCGAGCATGATAAACTTCGGCTCGATAGCCAGACAACGGGCAATCTCTGTACGACGGCGCTCACCACCCGAGAGACGGTCACCCGTGTTCTTGCGCACCTTCTCCAGACGGAACTCGGCAATAAGCTCCTCGAGCTTCTTCAACTGGTAGTCACGGGGCTTGCCCGTCATCTCCAGCACCGAGAGGATATTGTCCTCGACACTCATCTTACGGAACACCGAGGCCTCCTGGGCCAGATAGCCGATGCCAGCGCGGGCACGCTTGTACACAGGGTATTTCGTCACCTCCTCGTCACCCAAGTAGATATGGCCGCCATTGGGCACCACGAGACCCGTCGTCATGTAGAACGAGGTGGTCTTGCCTGCACCGTTAGGACCCAGAAGTCCCACGATCTCACCCTGCTTCACGTCGAAGCTCACATCATTGACCACCGTACGCTTTCCATAGCGCTTCACGAGGCCTTCCGTGCGTAAAACAATCTTTTCTTCCATAAATCGGGTGCAAAGGTAGTTATTTTTTGGCACGGATGACACGGATTACAAGGATTTTTTTGAATTTTATTATTAATCTGTGTTAATCTGTGTAATCAGTGCCTATTTTTTCGTACTTTTGCAGCGAAATTCAAGAAAAGAGCATGTTAATAACGAACTGGCTGACCACCTTCGGTCGTTACCTGATGCTGATGGGGCGCACCTTCTCGCGACCTGAACGCATGAGGATGTTCCTGAAACAGTACGTCAAGGAAATGGCGCAGCTCGGTGTCAACTCCATCGGCATCGTTCTGCTCATCTCGTTCTTCATAGGTGCCGTGATCTGTATCCAGATGAAGCTGAACATCCAGAGCCCCTGGATGCCTCGCTGGGTTTCGGGCTATACCACCCGTGAGATCATGCTCCTTGAGTTCTCCAGCTCCATCATGTGTCTCATCCTGGCAGGAAAGGTGGGCTCGAACATCGCCTCGGAGATAGGCACGATGCGCGTCACCCAGCAGATCGATGCCCTCGAGATCATGGGCGTCAACTCTGCCTGCTACCTCATCCTCCCGAAGATCATGGGTATGATCACCATCATGCCGTTCCTCGTGATCTACTCCTCGGGGATGGGTATCCTGGGCGCCTACGCCACGTCGTATATCGGCCATATCATGCCCCCCGACGACCTGACACTGGGACTGCAGCATGCGTTCAACGCCTGGTTCGTGTGGATGAGTATCATCAAGAGCCTCTTCTTCGCCTTCATCATCTCCAGCGTGCCTGCCTTCTTCGGCTATACCGTCGAGGGCGGCAGTGTGAATGTGGGCAAGGCCTCTACCGATGCCGTGGTGTCGTCGAGCGCCCTCATCCTCTTTAGTGATGTCTTCTTAACACAACTACTGTCATGATAGAGGTTAAGCATTTATATAAGAGCTTTGAGGACAAAGAGGTCCTCAAGGATATCAATACCACCTTCGAGGATGGCAAGACCAACCTCATCATCGGACAGAGTGGTTCAGGCAAGACCGTACTGATGAAAAATCTTGTCGGATTACTCGACCCCACAAAGGGTGAGGTACTCTACGACGGACGCGACTTCGTGAATCTCTCGAAGCACGATAAGGTGATGATGCGACGCGAGATGGGCATGATCTTCCAGAGTGCGGCCCTCTTCGACTCACTGACCGTACTCGAGAACGTCATGTTCCCCCTCGACATGTTCTCCACGATGACACTCCGCGAACGTATCCATCGCGCCAAAGAGTGCCTGGACCGCGTAAATCTGAAGGATGCCGACGAAAAATTCCCTGGCGAGATCTCTGGAGGCATGCAGAAGCGAGTGGCCATCGCACGTGCCATCGCACTCAATCCCAAATACCTCTTCTGCGACGAGCCCAACTCGGGTCTCGACCCCAAAACCTCGCTAGTCATCGACGATCTGCTCCACTCCATCACCCAGGAATACAACATCACCACCATCATCAACACCCACGACATGAACTCCGTGATGGGTATCGGCGAGAATATCATTTTTATTTACGAAGGCGAGAAGGCCTGGCAGGGTGAAAGCAGCATGATCATGGGATCCGACAACAAGAAGCTCACGGACTTCATCTTCGCCAGCGACTTGCTGAAGAACATGCGCCAGATTGTCATCGAAAACGGCCTACATTTATAAGTAAGGTGGAAAATTAGCATCTTTTTCGATTTTTCTTAGTAAAATTTTTGCCCAATTCGGATTCTTTTCGTATTTTTGCACCAATTTAGAATAAAAGTGTAGAAATATGAACCTCAACCGCTGGCTGATAATACTGCTCATGAGCATCTCTACGATCTCGATGTTTGCTGACGAGACCGAAGAGCTGAGAAAGGCGCTTACCACGGCAAAGGGTACCGAGCGTATCAACATCCTGCAGAAGATCTATGACCTCAGCCAGGAGTTCGATGACGTCGACTACCAGCTGCGCTGCATCAACCAGGTTATCGCAGAATGCCATAAGCAGGGAGACCTCCAGGAGGAGGGCGAAGCCATGGTACAGAAGATCATCCTGTTCTACAACAACGATCTCAACGACTCCATCTACGAACAGGTACCCACCGCCCTCGAGTTCCTGGCTACCATGCAGAACTGGAAAAACTACTACGAGACGTGGACCATCCTTGTGGAGACCTTCAACTTCGCAGGACAGACCAATACGGGTCTGAAGGAGGTAAACGCCATGTACGAGGACGCCAAGAAGCGCAACGACCGCTACGGCATGGGTATGGCCTACTATGCCATGGGTAATGTCTACGCCAACATGTACAACCATGAGGAAGCCGCCGACTCCTACCAGAAGAGTATCGACCTGCTCATGAAGATGGACCCCAAGCCCGTGCAGCTCTCCGACATCTTCGCCTACTACGTCGACGTGCTCGAAATGCAACACAAATACGAGAAGATCAACGAAGTGACTGACACCTGGGGGAAATTCCTCAGCGACTACTACACCAACATCGGTTCCAACACCGAGTCGGAGAACCGTAAGGCTTACTATTATCTGGGCTGTGCCCAGGGTGCGCTGGGTCTCAACGAACTCGACAAGGCCGCACAGATGCTCGACGAGGTGAAGAAGCGCTGCACCAGTGAGGAGGGCTACCTCAACCAGCGATGGCTCTACTACCGTGGTGAACTCTGTAAGAAACAGGGCTTCTTCGAGGAGGCGCTCGCCCTCAACGACCGCCGCATGCGACTCTTGGAAGATACCAGCGACAAGTCGGAGCTCATCCGCGTCAGGAAACAGCGCGCAGAGATCTTCGAAGGCCTCGGGCGATACAAGGACGCCGCACACATGTACAACGAGATGTACATCATCAACGACTCGATCAACGCCCACGACACGAAGCGACAGCTGACGGAGATGAACACCCTCTTCCACGTCGACGAACTGAAGATGCAGCAGGCTGAGGAGAAAGCACGCCTCGAGATGGAACAGGCACGCCAGCAACAGCTCAGCATCATCATCATCGCCTCGATCATCGTCATCGCCCTCAGCATCTTCATCTACTTCCGCATGCGCTCAGCCAAGCGACTGAAGATCGCCCACGAGAAGCTGGAGGATGCCCACGAGAGACTGGAGGAGACCCACCACAAACTGGAGACGACCCACCAGGAGCTGCTCACAGCCTACGACCAGCTCGAGGAGACAACTATCGCCAAGGAGCGTATCGAGAGCGACCTCCGTATCGCACGCGACATCCAGAGCTCCATGGTGCCACACACCTTCCCCGATCGCGAGGACCTCGACCTCTATGCATCGATGACCCCGGCGAAGGAAGTTGGCGGCGACCTCTATGGCTACCACCTCGTCGACGACCAGCTCTACTTCTGCCTCGGCGACGTATCAGGTAAGGGCGTTCCCGCCTCACTCTTCATGGCACAGGCCACACGACTCTTCCGTACCCTCGCTGCCCAGAAGATGATGCCAGCAGAGATTGCCACGCGCATCAACGATGCCCTCTCGGGCGAGGACAACGAGCTGATGATGTTCGTCACCATGTTCCTCGGGCTCGTCGACCTCAAGACGGGCCACCTCTTCTTCTGTAACGCAGGACATAACCCGCCCGTATTCGGCTCCGAATTCATCGACATGCTCCCCAATGCCCCCATCGGCATGTGGCCAGGGCTGGAGTACGAGGGCGAGGAGATTGAAGATATTTCCAACAAGCCATTCTTCGTCTATACCGACGGTCTCAACGAGGCGGAGAACCGCCAGCAGGAACAGTTCTCTGACGAACGACTGCTCGACATCATGGCCAAGACGCCCTTCGAGAACTCTGAGAAGACCGTGGAGATGCTCAAGGCCGAGGTGGAGAAACATCGCGATGGCGCCGAGCCAAACGACGACCTCACCATGCTCTGCCTGTATGTAAAGAAGTGAAAAGTGAAAGAAATCCAATAACAAACAGCTTATGAAAAAGGAGATTAAAATCAAAAACGAGGTAGGAGAACTGGAACGCGTCAACCAGTTTGTCGAGGAAATCGGCGAAGAACTGGGCCTCGACATGGAACTCCAGATGAATCTGAACCTAGTGATGGAAGAGATGGTTTCAAATGTCATCTTCTACGCCTATCCCGAAGGGAAGCACGAGGAAATCGAACTCGTGGCCGAGAGCGATGGCAAGGAACTGACCTTCGTACTAAGCGACAAGGGAAAGGAATTCGACCCCACACTGAAGGAGGATGCCGATCCCAACGTCAACCCCATGGAGCGCGATATTGGCGGCATGGGCATCTACATCGTCAAGAACATCATGAACCAAGTGACCTACCAACGACTCGAAGGCAAGAACCTGCTCACGATGAAGAAAGAAATTTGAGACATTATACATTAAAGATTAAACATTAAATTAAATTATACGATTATGACACAGATTTTAAAAGAAGGTGGCAAGACCATCATCAAGACAGGAGCACGTATCGACACAATGAACGCTAACCAGTTCGAGGCTGACATCCAGCCTGCACTCAAGGACGGTGGCGTAGACCTCGAAATGGACTGCACAGACCTCGTCTACATGGCCAGCTCCGGCCTCCGCATCATCCAGAAGACCA
>JAEETB010000202.1 GCA_016286575.1 Prevotella sp. | reverse complement strand
GAGGCCCACTTGGGACTGGCTCATACCCTGCAGAAATTAGGCAGGAAGACCGATACCTTCGACGAGTTGAACCGTATCGTACAACTTTTCCCCGACAGTGCTGAGGCTTATGCTGCACGTGCCGTTTACGAAGCGGAGTGTAAGCTGTATGATGCTGCCGTCTACGACTGGGATGAAGCCTTGCGACTTCAACCTGACAATGTGGAATATGCTGTTTCGAAGGTCGACGTCCTCATACGTCAGGGACGCCGTCGTGAGGCTCGCGATGTGCTGGATGCCCTCGTGCGTCGAGGCACCTCCCGTGGGGCTCTCAAGGAATGGTATGATCAGCTGAAGTAGCTTTAGTGCAGATAGGGATTATAGCGCAGTTCCTCGCCGATGATAGTCTTCGGCCCGTGTCCGCTGTAGACAACGGTATCGGCAGGCAGTTTCCCCACAACATTCTTCAGACTGTTCATGAGGTCTTCGTATGAACCACCCTTGAAGTCTGTGCGACCTACGCTCATTCTGAAAAGGGTGTCGCCTGAGAAAGCCACCTTCTCTTCCTCACAATAGAATACGACGCCTCCAGGTGTGTGTCCTGGTGTCTTCAGGATCTTCAGTTCGTGGTTGCCGAATCGGATGACCTCATCGGGCTGGAAGAAATGTCCTGCCTTGGGGAAGTCCCGTTTCAGGGGTACACCCACGATATCCTTGAACTGATCGCTCAGGTCGTTAATGAGATACTCATCTTCTGCGGCAATTTCCGGTCTCAGTCCGTATGCCTGGAAGATGGTATCGATGCCGAAATTATGGTCGAAGTGCCCGTGCGTACAGAGCAGGCGCTTAGGTTTCAATCCTTCCTTCTCGATATATTGTGTGATGGCCATGCGCTCCTCTTCGTAGTATGCGCCACAGTCGATGATGACACACTCCTTGGTATCATCGCTCACCACGTAGGTGTTTTCCTGCAACAGATTAAATTCGAAAGTTTTAATAATCATAATGGAAGATAAATAACATGTTTCCCTTTGAACCATTCTTCGCTGAAGAAGGAAGAGATGTCGGTGGTCTCTACAATCTTATGGAAGGGCTGCAACTCTGCCTGCAGGTCGCCACCCTTCAGACACAATACCCCATTGGGCAGGGCGTTCCGCTGTGTCTTGGCGATATTCTTTCTCACAATCTTCACGAGGTCGGGTAGGGGCATGACCGCCCTGCTGACCACGAAGTCGTATTTCCCTTTTTCCTCTTCGCCACGCAGATGTTCCGGCTGGCAGTTCTTCAGTCCGATGGCATTCGCCACCTCCTGTGCCACTCGGATTTTCTTGCCTGTACCATCTATCAGTTTGAAGTGGCACTCGGGAAAGAGGATGGCGAGGGGAATACCAGGGAATCCGCCACCTGTTCCGAAATCGAGGATTTCCGAACCTGGTCGGAAGTTCACCACCTTGGCAATGGCCAGCGAGTGGAGCACGTGGTGCTCATAGAGGTTGTCGATATCCTTCCGTGAAATGACGTTGATCTTGGCATTCCAATCGCGATACAGACTGTCGAGGGCCTCAAACTGTCTTTGCTGCTCCTCGCTCATCTGTGGGAAATATGTTTTGATGATGTCTGATGTCATGTCCTTAGTAGTCAAAAGAGTTCTTGAGAATCTTTTCCACGTCGTTATACGGTATGATGAGTTCCGTCGATCCCATGTTGTAAGGCGCAATCTCGTAGGGATTATAGATGAATGTGATGGTCTCTTCTCCGATGATGAAATTCTCCGCAGGGAACATGTCCATCGCATTGAGATACCCTTTCTCCTTCAAGGCCGCGAGATCCTCAGAACCGGTTTTCTCCTTCAGGGCCTTCAGTAATACGGCAGTCAGCTGTTGTTCGTATCCCGTGGCGAAAACGTCCGAAAGCGTCAGATGGCGCCCCGTCTCCTTATCGAAGTTCATGACTATCTGTTCGTTGATACCGTGTGCTGCACCCTCGTAATAGTCGATGGTGGCTATATACACGATGGTATTCTCATTGCCGGGATGGGTCTCCGTCGTAATGATATAGTGGTAGTCATACCATGCCCGTTTGGTGCTGTCATTCCTGTCCTGATTATAGAGTGGTGTCAGGGTGTTCTGGTAATTCTGCACATAGCTCTCCGCGAACTGTTCGCAAGCTGACTCTACCGAGACGTCCTGCATGTTGAAAAGTCGCTCAACGAGGTATTCATTGATTTCTTTGGCTGCCTCACCTTTCTTCTGCATGGCATACTGAACCTTCAGACTGACACTACAGTGGGGCGCGAGGTCTTCGTTCGAGAGTTTCGCAGTCTTGTCCATGCAAACTGTCTCAAACCACACCTCTTTCTCATCGCTATCTTTACAACCTGCGAACAGGCATAAAGAAACAACTAAAAGTGTCAAAATCTTACCGTTCATTTTCGTGTTAAAACTGTTTTTGGTTACAAAAATACACTAAAATCATGAAAAAAGCAAATTTCTCGTCCAAAATTATTAATTTTGCACCCAAATTTCTAAGATATGCAGGAAATAAAGTTCAAAGCGGCGCTATTCGATCTCGATGGCGTCGTGTTCGACACAGAGCCACAGTACTCTGTTTTCTGGGGAATGATATGTCGTCAGTATCACCCGGAGCACCCTGGTCTGGAGCATGAGATCAAGGGCTCTACCCTCGTACAGATCTATGATCGGTGGTTCAGTGGCCCGTTAGAGTCAGAGCGCCCTGACATCACCCGTCGCCTCGATGCCTACGAGCAGACGATGCACTACGATTATATCCTGGGCTTTGAAGCCCTGATTGCCGATCTCCATGCACATGGTGTGAAGACGGCTGTCGTCACGAGTTCTAATATCCCTAAGATGGAGAGCGTCTACCGTTACCAGCCAGACTTCCACACGCTGTTCGACGCCATCCTGACCTCAGAGGATTTCTCCCGTAGCAAACCCGATCCCGACTGCTATCTCCGTGCAGCCCGTCGTCTGGGAGTAGCGTCTGACGAGTGTATTGTCTTTGAGGACAGTTTCAACGGTCTCCGTTCTGGTCGTGCGGCTCAGATGAAGGTAGTAGGCCTGGCTACGACCAATACCGCCGAGGCGATTGCTCCTTATTCTGATATGCAGATATCCGACTATCAGGATGTCAGTTTCCAAACATTTTCTACGCTACTCTTGTAACAGATGAATTCACAGAACACACCCGTACATATACGCCTGTGGCATCGCGACTTCTGGTTGATGGCCATTTCCAACCTGCTGCTGACGATGTCGGTCTATATGCTGATCCCGACCATGCCCCGCTGGCTTATTGATGTTCAGAACTTCTCTCCTCTGGAGGCAGGTCTGTCGATGGCTGCATTCGGTTTCGGCCTGTTCGCCTTCGGCTCTTTTGTGTCGTTCCTGGTTCAGCGTTATCGTCGTCATCATGTCTGCATGTGGTCTGTCGTGATAATGGCAGCCCTTCTCTTTTCGCTCTATTATTTCGCTACCCTTTCCTGTCAGTTCGTTGAGATTCCCATCGTGTTGCTGCAACGCTTCTTCCTTGGCGCAGCTTTCGGACTGGCTCAGATGGTGCTTACCAGTACGCTGATTATCGACACTTGTGAGAGCTATCAGCGAACGGAGGCTAATCACTCTGCAGCGTGGTTCGGACGCTTTGGCCTGTCGTTGGGCCCCTTGGCAGGACTGCTGATCGATCGTTTCATAGGTTTTGATGCCGTTCTTCTCTCTGCAGTCGGCATCTTGGTGACCAGTGTACTGCTCATCCTGATGGTCAACTTCCCCTTCCGCGCTCCGGCTGATGATATCCCCACAACAAGTCTTGACCGCTTTTTCCTGACGCAGGGATTTCCGCTATATCTCAACCTCCAGTTGGTGACAGTAGCAGTTGGTATCCTGCTGTCAGCGGTTTTCTCCGACCTGTTCTTTGCCATGATGATGGTCGGTTTCCTGTTGGCTATTATCGCCCAGCACTTTGTTTTCCGTGATGCGGAACTGAAGAGCGAGGTGGTTACCGGACTGATCCTTATCGCCGTAGCCCTGATTATGATGCTTACACGCACCCAACAGGTGGTTGCTTTTGCCGCACCGGCCTTTATCGGCTTTGGTACGGGACTTATCGGCTCGCGCTTCCTGCTTTTCTTCATCAAGTTGAGCCGTCATTGTCAGAGGGGAACCTCACAGAGCACGTTTATGCTCGGGTGGGAGAGTGGACTGGCTTGGGGACTTGGCATTGGTCTCGCCTTTTTCTATGGCCGCCCGCAGCAGGCCCTGATGACGTCGCTTGGTTGTGTCGTGATAGCCCTGCTGATGTACCATTTCGTTCACGACTGGTTTACTCGTCATAAGAACAGATAAAAAAATCCCGCCTTGCAGCGGGACTTTTTTTGATCTGTCAGTTTGTTCACTTGACCGGAATCTTATCAATTCTCTTCTGATGGCGTCCACCCTCGAACTCGGTGGTGAAGTACTCGTCCATGATGGCGCGGGCAGTCTCCTCAGAGATGAAGCGGCCTGGCATCACCAGCACATTGGCATTGTTGTGCTGACGGATGAGATGGGCAATCTCGGGAATCCAGCAGAGACCTGCGCGGATGCTCTGATGCTTGTTGAGCGTCATGTTGATGCCCTCACCAGAACCACAGATGGCGATACCAGGGAACACCTCGCCCTTCTCGATGCCCTCAGCCAATGCATGACCGAAGTCGCTATAGTCGCACGAGTCCTCGGTATAAGTGCCATAGTCCTTATACTCGTAGCCCTTCTCTTCGAGGTATTTCTTCACGAACTGTTTCAGGGCAAAGCCAGCGTGGTCGCTCGCAATTCCTATTGTTTTTACTTCCATAATCCTATTAATTTCAGGCACGGATTAACACGGCTCTCTTTTAGAGAGACGCTGCTTTTTCTGCGCAGCAAGCCGTGTCTTTTTTAAAAGCCGTGTCAATCTGTGCCTAATTAATTAACCAAGCAAAGCTTTTACCTGCTTGTAAACATTCTCTCCGGTGAAGCCGAGCTTCTCGTCGAGCACCTTGTAAGGAGCAGAGAAGCCGAAGCTCTCGAGACCCCAAACAGTACCGTCGGCACCTACCAGACCTTCGAGGTTCACGGGCAGACCAGCGGTCAGACCGAACTTCTTCTTGCCTGCAGGCAGCACGCTCTGCTGATACTCCTTCGGCTGGCTGCGGAACAGACCCTCTGAAGGGACGCTGACGACGCGTGTCTTGATGCCGTCGGCAGCCAGCAGCTTAGCACCAGCCTCGAGGGTAGAAACCTCTGAACCAGAAGCCAGCAGGATCACGTCGTAGTTCTCATCAGAACCAGCCACTACGTAAGCACCCTTTGTTGCCTGCGTGTAGTCGTTGCCCTCGGGCAACATCTCGATGTTCTGACGAGAGAAGATCAGGGCCGTAGGTGTGTCGATGTTCTCCATAGCCATGCGCCAACAGACGGTTGTCTCCTCGGCATCGGCAGGACGGACCACGAGTACAGAGTTCTTGCCGTGATGGTTCTTCAGCTTCTCCATCAGACGGATCTGTGCCTCCTGCTCAACAGGCTCATGGGTAGGACCATCCTCACCAACGCGGAAGGCGTCGTGCGTCCAGATGAACTTAACCGGGAGCTCCATCAGGGCAGCCATACGAACGGCAGGCTTCATGTAGTCTGAGAATACGAAGAAGGTACCGCAAGCGGGGATGACACCACCGTGCAGAGCCATACCGATACAGCAGCAAGCCATCGTCAACTCAGCCACACCAGCCTCGAAGAAGGCACCGCTGAAGTCGCCACGAACGAGGTC
>JAEETB010000201.1 GCA_016286575.1 Prevotella sp. | reverse complement strand
TTAAAAGCATTATGAACAAAAAGCTATTTTCATGGAAAGCTCTTGCAGGCTTAGCTCTGCTCGTAGCCATGGGTTTGACTTCATGTAAGCAAGGTACAGAGGTTGATCCTAATGATCCGTACAACACAACTAAGCCAGTTACTCCTGGCTCAACAACAAAGGGATCAGCTAACGTTACTATTACCGTAGTTGCTGGTACTGACCTTGTTACTGAGTATAATAAGTGGGTTGCTACTCTGAACGCTGATCAGAAGAAGGCTATCGCCGATGCCAAAGAGTTCACCATTGGTGTTAATGCAAAGGGTTACAAGTTGGATGGTGTTGCACTCACTCTTCCTGCAGTTTGGGCTAATCCTACAGACAAGACTCTGAATATTGTATTTACAAATGGTTTTGCTGAGGCAAAAAAGCCGCTGATTATTGATGCTGACAAGAACAACACGAATGCAAATGTTAACATCACTCTGCCTGCTGGTGAGTATGCTTTGGATCTGACTGCAGCTGGTGGTCGTCCTACCATTAAGTCAGAAGGTGGTGCAACTGTTTCAACTTTGACAGGAATTCTTCCTACTGCTGCTAAGAACCTTCTTACCATTGGTGATGGTGTGACAGTAAAAGTCCTTGATCTTAATCAGGATGTGAAGACTGCTGGTTCTGGTAACGCTGTAGCTGCTAAGTTGGTTGGTGGTGTTTGGACTGGTGAAGATGATGGTACTATTAAAAAGAACGGTCTGAAGTTTAAGAACCTTGAAATTGTTGGCACTGTTGATGTTATTGGTAAAGCTGGTGACAAGAAGTTAAAATTAGATAACGTTCATGTTAATGGAGCAGGATGGCTGCGTCTTGGTACTTGGGATGCTACTAATGCAAAATGGGTGGATGCTAATGTAGAGAGCATAGCTAATATTAGTGGTGATCTTGATGACAGCAAGGCTCTTCAGGCTCGTGTGTATGCAGATGCTATCGTTGGTAAGTTGTCTAAGGTTAAACTCTATACTTTAACAGCAACGACTACTGAGATCAAGGATGGAAGCGCATTGGATAATGTTATGGCTATGGGTCCTGTAAAGGCCTCTGCAAACATTGGATCTATTTCTAATGTAATTTTCGACAAGCTGGTTACTATCAATTTCGATAAGAGCAATGTTAATTTTGCATTCAAAGGCGTGAAGTTCAATAGCACAATTAATGTTGAAGGAAAGGTTGAGAGCGAGGTTGTTAATACTTATGCCACATATAAGTATAGCGTTGCTACAGGTTGGGCTCCTGTAACTGATGATCCTAGTGTAGCAGTCAACACTGACATTGCAAGCTTTGACGGAACAAACTTTAGGAAAGCTGATGGTTCCGTAGTAGTTCCTGCTGAAGATGTTGTTCGCTTCAAGACTAATTCAACATCACTGTCAACTGTTCCTGAAAATACATCAATTACTCTTGACAAGGCTACAGTTGATGCTAACAAGATTACAGGTGCAAATGTTACTACATATTTTGGTGGTTGGAAAACAATTAACCCAGGTTACAAAGTTATCTTGGATGATGTAATCTACACTTGGAAGGCAACTGAAGATAGTGGTACTATTAGATATCAGCTCCGTAAATAAGCAGGTGTAATTCCATAGTATGATAATCATTGCGCTCCTGATTCATTCAGGGGCGCAATTTTTTATGCATTGTGTAGAAGTGGGAAAATGGGAATCATAACGAGGTCGGCTACGATCGACGATCCGCTTCCTAAGGACTGCCCGCTTAGTCGGCTACGGCTGCCTGCCAGCTACCGCTAAGCAGAATTGACTCTTAATCTTAAATAAGCTAGGCTTATTCAGCAATAAGCGTGTCTTCTCTTGCAATAAGCGCCACTTATTAGGATGGCTACGTTTACAGCTGTAACCGTAACCATTTTGTATGCCACTCTTATTTTGGGTTGTGGTTGATTGAAAATAGTTCCTATACTGGGAACATGCAGCGAGAATACTGCAACGAGGCAGTGAACAGTATTCTCGCCTGACTTGGATGTTTAGAAGTTTAGATATTTAGGATTTTGCCTAAAAAGTAAAAAAATAAATTATAATCTTCTTATTATTTATAGTAAAATCCTAAACTTCTAAACATCTAAACTTCTAAACTCTACATCAGTCAACATGCATACAACCTTCTATTTAGATAAAATAGAAAGCCCCTTGCAGAACTGCAAGGGGCTTTATTTCGTTAAGATATCTCACTTATTTTGTAAATATCATAGTGAACTCTCTTTCTGCTCGAATTGTTCCGTTTGGCGAAAGAACGGTAACCTTAACCACATGTGCCTTACCATCAAAGAGACTATCAACGTTTGTAATGTCAATGTAATAAGAATTCTGAAGAGCACCTGTTACAGGCAGGTCTTCCAGTGTTACGTCAGAGAAGTCCCTTTTTGCATACTTGATAGTTCCACCAGTAAAGTCAGAGGGTAACCAAGGTAACTCACTATTGAGAACAAATTCTTGAGTTCTTCTAATAAGTTCATCTTTTGACTCACTGATAACAGAGTGAATAGTTCCCTTTGAAGTTGGCCATTTCAGAGGATCCTTCACATAATCAATTGAAATATCGGGATTACCGCCAGGATAGTTGCAATCATCAGTGAACATGACATAGACTCTATTAGCTCCTGATCTGAAACTAAAGTTTTCGTCTGCGAATCTCAGTGCCTGAATGCCACATTCACCACCAGCCTTTGAATACAAGTCTTTCTGAGCTATAGTTCTTAACTCGTCAGCATCAGCTCCTTCATATCCTAAAGTACGTCCTACACCATAACCGTCTCCACGATTCAGGTATGCGGTAACTTTGTCTGCTGTAGTGAGATTCAATGCACCAGCTACACCGTAGTCGTTAATAAGGTACTCATATTCTGAACCAACATTATAACCAAATCCAACAATACCAAATCTGATATCCATGGTTCCTGCCAATTTTGTTGCCCAAGCATCAATCTGGTCAGCAATGGCGTCTGCTTCCTCAGACATACTTCCAGAGTTGTCAACTAAGAATACAAGATCAACTTTAGAAGATGTGCTGCCTGTTTCTGATGTGTTGACAATCTTGAAGCCCTTGGCCTTGCCATCGATACTTACCCAAATGTTCTCATCTGATTCTCCTGTTCCAGAAAGAGTAACCCATTTTGTAGGATCTGCTGGATCTTGGATACCTGTCATGTCAAAACGAACCACCGTAGCGCCACTAACTGATGAAACAGAGTAGCTGATGTTTGGAATAACCGTGTTTGCTTCAGCTGGCAGAGTAGGATTAGCAGTTGCACTGGCATCACTGGGGATTCCTGGTACGGTAGTGGGTTTTGTGGTGCCACCTGAAGGATTGTCCTCAATACCGAAGACAGCATCAACCAGTCCAGAGCATGAACTCATACTCATAATGGTCATCAGTGCAAAAGCACCTGACATCAATTTGCTCGTAATAGAATTTTTTTTCATATTCATAAAAGTTTTGGTTAATATAAAAATGTATAATTCCGTTGCAAATATAGATAAAAAAAATCATTTAAACAAATATTTTTAAAAAAAATGTTATCGAATGATTTGTTTTACCTTTTTTTTTATATTATCATCATTTTTTTTAGGAAAAGTTTGCAAAATTGATTTATTTTCTTTATATTTGCAGCCGATAGCGATACTATTTCTATAAATGTCGACTAAAGACTTAATTGTATTTATTAACTAATATTATTGCAGTTATGAAAAGAAATCATTTTGTTTACAGATTGGCATCAGGTGTCATCGCTTTGGCAACTGTTATGACCATGAGTTCTTGTACTGGTTTGGTAGAAGCTGTCTTTGGTATAGAGGACAATCCTTCAGGCAGTACTGTTACTCCTTCAACTGTGCCAGGTATCCCCAGTGATGCCAGTGCAACTCCTAACCCAACTCTGCCTCAAGCACCAAACACAACTATTCCTAATCCGGGTAATGAGGTCGTAACTCAGAGTGGACAGACTGTAGTTAAGTTTAATTTGACTGGTATTGTTGATCCTACAGAGGTTGGTGGTTGGCTTAAACTCTACGGAACAGGTTCATCTATTCAGAATGTATGGCTGTCAATAGATGGTAATGCGAAAGGTATTGCCGTTATTAACACCATTGATCAGAGCACAGTGACTTCTGCAGTTGATTTGGTATTCCTGGTAGATAATTCAGGTAGTATGGGTGAAGAGGCTAATGCTGTTGCAAATAGTATCATTGATTGGTCTACAAAACTTTCCAAGACGCTTGATATGAGATTTGGATGTGTTGGATATTATGGACCAATTACTGGTGGTATCAATATGACAACAGTAGATAAGTTAGAGGAATTCCTCAATTATAATAGTTATACAGGTACCAGTAGAACAAGGCATTTTGCAGAAGATGGTACTGATTGGCCAACGTTAAAACCAGCTTATTCGCCTACGTCTTCTATGGATGAGAATGGTGTAGCCGCCCTTCGCCTCGCAGATGAGAATTTCAACTTCCGCGCAGGAGCTAACCGTGTGTATGTAAATTTCACAGACGAGCCTATCTTTCCACAGGGTGAAGCCAAATGGAGTACTGATTACGTTAAAGACCCATCAAATTGGCCTGCAACAAAGGGTACTATCCATACTGTAATAAGTGATCCCTGGTTAGAAACCTATACTGGGTGGACTCCTTTATATGAGGAATGTCCTTGGCTGCCTTCTGATTATACCGGTGGTACCACAAAGTTTGCACCTTATGATTTCTCTGGTGTAACTCTTGATGATCTGCCCGTTACTGGTGCTCTGATGAATTCATACGTAATCAGTGTTACAAATGTAACGAGTCTTTTCGACGGTCAGACACATATTGTAAAGATAACGATTCTGAATGCCGATGGAACTATCCGTGCAGAAAAGGAGTTCCCTGTAGTATTCACAAAATAATTAGACTGTTTTAATTGATTATGATAGCGCCCCTGCTGTGATAGCAGGGGCGCTTTAGTTGATGATAGTGAATAACCAAATTTTATTGATTCTCGGCGTCGATGGCCTTGATCTTCTCGCGGACGAGGTTCATGTCGTCCTTGAGCTTCTGGACCTTGCGATTCATCTCGTCGATGAGGGAGTTGCCCTTCTTGGATGAAACGTTTAGGAAGCCAAGGTTGTTCTCGTAGGTCTGGATCTCCTGCTTCAGGGCCTCGTACTGGCGGAAGAGGCGTGCACGCTCGTTGTCGAGGGCATTGCTGCCTCGCTCAGCCACCTGCTTGAGGTTCTGCTTGAAATTGTTCAGGCGACGCTTGGCCACACTGATATTGAGGTCCTTATAGAGCTTGTCGAGCACGGCATGATACTCTTCGTAGAGTTTGTCCTTCTCCTTGAAGGGCACATGGCCAACGGCCTGATACTCCTCCACAAGGCTCTGTACCTTCTCCTGGATATTGTCTGATGCCTCCTCGGCGGCAGTCTTGAGCTGGGCGATGATGTCGCGCTTCTTCTCGAGGTTGCTGTGCTCCTCGCTGCGCTGACCTGCACCAGCGGCATTACGTGCCTCGAAGAACTTGTTGCAGGCACCCAGGAACTCGTTCCAGAGCTGGTCCCCCAGTTTCTTGGGTACTACACCAATGGTCTTCCACTCCTTCTGGAGGGCTACGAGCTTATCAGAGGTTGATTTCCAGTCAGTAGAATCCTGTAGGGCCTTGGCTTTCTCGATAAGTTCACGCTTCTTATCGGCATTCTCCTTGAAGGTGGTCTTCAGGCCTTTGAAGTATTCGGCCTTGCGTCCGAAGAAGTCATCGC
>JAEETB010000200.1 GCA_016286575.1 Prevotella sp. | reverse complement strand
ATGCACCTGCCAAGGCCAAGAAATGGACGCTCATCAATAACTACGGTGACAAGACCCTGATGCGAAATCTGTTGGCCTTCGAACTGAGTCGTCGTCTGGGGATGCCCTATACACCCTATGGTACGGCTGTCGATGTGCTGTTGAACGGAGAGTATAAAGGTTGTTATCAGCTCTGTGACCAGATTCAGGTGCACAAGGGTAGGGTGAATATCACCGAGATGACCAGCCATGATAACGAGGGCAGCGCATTGACGGGAGGCTACTTTATCGAGATCGATGCCTATGCCGATCAGGAGAAGTCGTGGTTCAAGTCCAACAATGGCAATCCTGTGACAATCAAGTCACCCAGTGAGGATTCCATTACGGTGGACCAGCGGAATTATATCCGGGCACATTTCAACAAGATGGAGAAGGATATGCACAGTTATGTCGACAAGAACACCTTCCTGCGTCATTTCCTGGTAGGTGAGTTGTCAGGAAATACCGATACCTACTGGAGCCTCTATATGTATAAGCAGCGGGATAACGATACGATGTATGTAGGACCAGTCTGGGATTTTGATTTGGCCTTCAATAACGATAATCGCACCTATCCCGTTTGCAACAAGTCTGACTACGTCTATCGCAGTGGAGGCAGTTGTACGGGAAATCTGAAGAAAATGGTGGATGAATTTGTGCTTCGCAGTGACGAGTCACAATCGCTGATGCTCGATATCTGGGACAAGGCCCGTCATGCAGATCTGACAGAAGAGAGCCTTGTGGCCTATATCGACCAGATGGAGGCCGACCTCGACCACTCGCAACGTCTGAATTTCCTTCGTTGGCCTATCCTCAACAAGAAAGTGCATATGAATCCTCAGGCATTGGGCAGCTTTCAGGCAGAGGTAGAGAATGTCCGCACGTTTATCAAAGAGCGTCTGAAGTGGATGGACAAGCGTCTCGATTATGCTTTTGTGCCCAGTGGCATTAAGGACGTTTCCGTCGAATCCTCGGAGTCTTCAATCGATCTCACCCAACCCTACGATGTCTACTCCGTCTCAGGCCAGCCTTCCGGCCATTCCCTCGACGCCCTCCGTCCCGGCATCTACATCCTCCGCCAAGGCCACGCCACCAAAAAGATCATGATCAAATAAACCTCCCTTTAAGGACTCATTTATATGTTAAGTCTTCAGGAACTCGATTTTCCTCCGATTATCTTTAGGCCTCACCGCGAAATGCAGCCAACAGACGGAGCCATGCTGCTCTAATAACAATTCATCATAGTCCTGTTTAGTACCATCGGCGATATCTAATAATATCGACGCATAGCGGATCATCTGCTCTTTTCCCGCGCAGCGGATATCCACTGCGCTCCCCGTCAGATGATTGGACGTTTTCGACCCACCCGCGAGCAGATTCACCGCCGGTGAACGATACCCGCTATTAATGATGATCGGCTCTGTGTTTTTGGACGTTTCATAAACCTCCCCTGGCTGCAGGCAATATAGCGTGTTATAACTATACCTTAAGTCCTCCAGCCAATTCTCGCAGATACGCTTTAAATTCTCAATCACTACATGACTCGGAATGTTCCCATCCGCAGTCTTGTGCTTTGTCTTTGTGAACTCCCCGAGTGAAAAGTGCTCGGAGAGTTTCATGTTCTTATTGTTTTCTACCATTTTTCAAAAAATATCAATTTATCAATTTGTCAACTTACTAAATCGCCTTTGCCAGTTTCCGATATTTCCCATGCTGACTTCTTTCAATGACATTCTGGGAAATAAGAAGGTTACATTTCCGTGAAGCCGTAGTATTCGATGAGTATCCGAACACCTTCATCACATCCTGAGTGGTAAACTCTTCCGGCAGCATGCTGTAGAACTTGGCTGTCTTGTCGTACACGCGGCGTAACTGGGTATCACGGGCCTCATTGTCGTACATGTCCTGAAGCAACTGACCGAACAGTGCATCCTCGCATTTGTTGATGATCTCACACATCAGCTCGGCAAAGGCCAGATGATGATCTTCTATCTGACATACACCTGTCTTTACGAACTCCTCCCACGAAGGCTGGGTCGAGATGACCTGCGGAATACAGACCGCCATCACCTTGTCCTGCAGACGCTTACGTTCCAGATTCAGCACCTTGTCCTCATTGATACGGGCTTCTTCGCCGAGGGCGGCACAGAGGTCATAGACGTGCTTTACCAGCCTCTCTATGCCCTTGATCTCACATTTCAGTGCATCAAACCGGGCACCCCATTCTTCCATCTGGTGGGCAGGTGTATTGTCGCGCCGCGTGGCCCTGTATTCATCGGTATGATAGTCCTCTTCAGGCATCACCCAGGAAGTCAGACGGGTCGACAGGCCGTCACCGATATTCCTGGAATTGATGAACTGCTGCAGTGAGGTACGGGTACAGGTAAAGACACCTGAAAACATCATCGGCATCGAGTCGTTCACAGAATCGCCATTGGCATAGTCCACGCCGTTGCGCTCGTTGTGAAAGGCCTGAAGCATGATGTCGCGCTTCTCCTGGAATCCGCCTTTGGCATTGATCAGCGAGAGCAGTTCCGTCGAGAACATATACTGGTGCAGAAACCACTGCTGGCCGTCGTAGCCGGTCTCCTTGTTATTCTCCGCATGCTTATAGAAGCGGTTGTTCGACACCTTCACGACATTATAGCGGATAATGCCGCCCGGCTCCTGCAGGGCTTCTCCCTTTTGTGCCTTGCTCGACGTGTTACGTGCGTTCTTCTCCTTCTTATAGGCTTTCTCGGCCTGTCGGGCAGGCTTGTCGCTCTCACGCATGGTCAGCATGATATGCTCGTCCTGTTCCTTGGCCACAGCCTTGCCCGATGCGGGTTCACCGCACATCAGCACCAGCGAGTTCAGGCGTTGCATGTCGCCCTTCCAGTTCTGATAGTCGCAACGGGTCAGGAGTACCGAATACATACCTGAAGCCGTAATGACGCCACCGGGCTTCACCCTCGGATTGTCGATGTGTGCCAGGGCCGGCTCATAGCATCCCAGGGGTATCTCCATCAGTCGGTCGGCCCAGTCATCATAGGGCAGATTGTTCTGCACCTCAGCCTTTGTGTATTTGATGCCGAAGCTTTCGAGTGTCTGGGCGAGCTCGTCAGACAAGGCACCACGCGGTCTGAATTTACAGACGTCGATGGCCATACGCTCCAGTTCCTTCACACGGCCTTCCTTGACGAAATCCTCGTAGAAGTCGGTCTGTTTCATCAGCCAGAGCACATTGGCAGGTTTGTTATTCACGATGCGGCGCAACTCACCCGAGAGACTCAGCATCCGGCCGTGCCGGTCACCGATACCTGGCGTACCGCCCATCAGTTCTTGCCATTTCTTCAGAATATCGGTGTATGGCACACCATGATAGCAGTAGATGCCGTTCTCGTCCTGATCCAGGTTGATGGCTGTCAGATCAACCTTCAACTCATCATCCTGATCAGTCTTTCCAGTACCATCTTCAGCGAAATCAAGCATGCCCTGACTGTTGCCTTCACGGTATTGTTTTCCGTATTTCTCGTCGTATAAAGGATTATCATAATTAAAGAGTATTTCTTCGTCAATAAACAGGATATCGTCCCACTTGGGGATGTATGAGAGTCGGCTACTGTCTTTTGTTCCCTTGTCAATCTTGGCTTCCAGGCCGAACTTGGCCGCCAGCATCTTCTGGTTGTCCGTCAGGTTGTAGTTGATGTCGGCAACCGATACCGATTTCAAGCCCTCACCGCTCGGTGTGATGAAGAACAGGCAGACACCCAGCTGCTTCAGGTCGAAGTTCTTCTGGATCTCCTCGAACTTCTCGCGCGGGTTCTCCACATGGTCGTAGTCGCACATCACCAGTCCGTTCAGCACGCACTGGCTCTGCAAGCGCCAGCGACCCCGCTTGCCTCTGTTATACTCTGACTCGCCGACGGTCTCCAGCACCTCCTTGGTCTGATACAGACAGCCGGGCAGCGAGTCCTTCTTCCTCTTCGCCTCGGCAACGTTTCCGCAGGCATTGAGCCTGCGGACTTCGTTGATCTTACGAGCCGTTTCCGGATCCTGTGTCAGCGCCTTGAACGTCTGCGCTACGCACGGGAAGCATTCAGTAGACTTGTTCTGTTGATAAGTAAACATCTTCTCAATTCTGCTTCAAGGTTACTAATCTCTGTTCCATAATCGGGTGTCTCCTTCAGATTCACCGTCTTCTTCACCACCAGCTGATGGCGCTCTTTCGAGAGCCACACCTCCAGTCTGGAGTCCTGAGTGGTCAGCGGACGCTCCATCGGGTCAGGGCTTGGCGTACCGCCCAGCTCGGCGATGATGCCGTCGAACTGTTCCTTCATCTCCCCGATCAGGTCACCGGCCTTCTCCGAGGCTTCCAGCTGTACGAACCTCCTGGGATTGCGCTTGCCCGTCGTGCTCCACATCTGGGCCTTACCTACCTGCACCACGTTCTTCTTTGTGGGCTTACCTTTCTCTTCCGGTCTGACGGTAATCACGCCGTCCTTACCGTTCACTCGTGCTCTGTACGAGAAATCCTTCTCAAAAATTTTTTCTTCCATTGTTTTTACCTTTTTAATTTTTTAATTTTTTACTATTTTCCCTTTACAATATCGTTCAGTGTTTCGAAAAGTGCCAGACTCTGCGGCAATACCTGAGGTATATCCATACGGCCTGGCTTCAGCACTGTGTTCAGCTGCTGATAAGCATCCCAGTATGAAATGGGCTCGTCATGGCGCATCAGCGCAATGAGTTGCTCAGAGGTCTCATTGATCTGAGAAGAGTTCAAGGGATAAGGCGTGCCGTCATGAAGCAGCTCGTGCTGAGAGTCATGCAGGATACGCTTCTCCACAAGCAGACCTATCAGCCTCAGCATCCCTTCACGATCCATCAGCACAGACTTCATAGCAGACACCCTCTCAGCCCTGATCTTCTGATAAGGCTCATAGTCGGCAGCCCACTGCTCAGCCTTAGCCAATACCATCTCCAATGAATACTTGTCCTTTCGGCTCTGACCACCATAGCATGTGTAATTGCTGACAACGTCCTGAGCCCCAAGGATAGTCTGGTTATGACAAACCTTCACCATAGGCCCTATACCCAGCTGCGCTCCCTTCTGGTGATAGGCAACCGCGAGACAGGTTACGATGTCGTCAGTCTCATCGCATCGGATCTCGATGTTCGCATATACTCTACGAAGCAGATGCGCCTCGATGGCTTTCTCGCCATATTTCTCCTCCAGCTGTGGAAGTATGGTCACACCAGGACGTTTTGAGTCACGGTTGGCAGCAGCGAAGACCTCCTGAATCACTGGCTTTAATCCGTGCTTCTCAAACATATTCAGCACCTCATGGATGAGGGCGAAGTGATAGATACCCCCTACAGGGTCGCCCGTAGGCAGATTTTCATGATAGCTCCTTTCGAGCTCTTCGAGTGTCAGTACCTGTACTGGCTTCTCAGCAAAGTTCAATTGTCTTTGTTCCATAGTTTAAAACGTTTTTATCAGTTTTTGGATGAAAGCGAAGTCGTTCACCTTAAACGACATGAAGTAGGTCTTCGAGCCGTCCTCGCGGGCCTTGCCCTCGCGGCGCTCCAGAGTGAAGTCCACCATGGCCATCTGATCTTTGTAGTCTTCAGGCTTGTAGTCCTTTACCAGATTCCTGATTCTTTCAGCCACGCGGCCGAAAGCCTCAGCACGTACAGTGTTAATACCGTCTGTCAGATTCATTTCAATCTTCTTGAGGATGTCCTGATTCGAACTGCCTGCTTTTGGCTGAATCTCCACCAAAGAGGTCATCTCCTCCACTTTAAAATAATGTTCCATAATCTTTT
>JAEETB010000199.1 GCA_016286575.1 Prevotella sp. | reverse complement strand
CAACTTGGTTGCCCATAAGTGGCAACCACAAATGGCACCTGCCATCTATTAAATCCGAATCTAAATTTTAAAGATTACTAAAAATATGGTTGTTGTAGGCCTTAACGGGTCTAAAATGACTGATTACTCTTAAATAATTTCTTTCAAAAAGAAAAAACAACTATCCTAGGTTACATCCTCCCAACGATGTGACCCTTTGAAAGTAAAGAGTGAAGAATTTCGAATAAATATTTGGAAATCTCGTAAGAAAGTGCTATATTTGCAGCGATATTATAATAATTGATAGTTCTGAAAGTTTACTTTTGATACGATTATGAATGTAAATCAAGAAGATAAATTAGCGTACATCATTGCTGTAGTCAATGAATTTGCTGCTGCGTTTTCACTGAATTCGCAACAGGCCTATCGCTATCTTAATCGTTTCAAAGGGATTGACTTCGTGGATCGCTTCTATAACGTAGAACATACACAGTCGTTCGAGGATGTGGTTGAAGATCTGGCTGTATTTTGTCGTAAGAATGGAGGTATGCTAGCATGATATTATATCACGGTTCAAATGTAGAGATAAAGTCTGTTGATTTCGGTAAGTCAAAACCTGGAAAAGATTTTGGTGTAGGTTTCTATTTGTCAGCCGATGAACAGCAAGCTCAGGAAATGGCCGAGAAAAAGGCATTATTGCTGGGTGGAGAACCAACTATTACTCGCTTTGAATTTGACGAAGAGGCTGCTGTGGCAGATAAGAATATTGCCTATCAGCGTTTCGAGAAATACAGTTTAGAGTGGGGCCAGTTTGTTCATTTGAATCGCAAGAACAAATTACGCACGTCACTCCATGCTTATGACATCATTTATGGCCCTATTGCTAACGATAATATTGGTTTCCAGATGCGTCGGATTGATGCAAGACTTATTGATTGGGAGCAGTTTGTGAAGGAACTGCAGCATAAGGGCGGAGAGACTTACCAGTACTTTTTTGGAACAGATAAAGCTCTTAAATACCTTAAAAAGTTATGAGCACGGAGACAACGTTTGTGATAGAAGAATTGGTGAAGGAGTTGGCTCTGCGACTAATGGAGGATCGAGGGCTGACGATGAAGCAGGCGCTTGATACAATATATAATTCTGAAACATACTCAAGGGTGCTAGATATCCGCACAGGATTGTTCTCTCAGAGCACAGTATATGTTTATAGTATTTTGGAAACAGAAATCCTGACAGGTAAACTCGGATAGCATTTTATATTAGCATTATATTTCTTTATTATAATTCACGGTCACATTCTCTCCCAACGATGTGACCCTTTTCATCTTAATGATGCGTTGAAATCCAGTATCCCTCATTCCTTATCAGTTTTGCCTCTTAGATCAATCTGGTAAATAACCCTTTACGACTACTGGTTATACGATGATAACAATCAAGAATACTCAATTCTCTTCCAACCAATCCTTGGTTGCGATCCTGAATGTCATGACAAAGGTGAAGATGCTTGACATCTGTAAGAAGCTTGACCTTTATGTCAGTCCCAACTTGAAGAAAGAAGAGACAGCACGTCGCGTTGCTCAGGAGATACTAACTAATCCCTGTGATGTTCTCCATGTGCTAAACAAACAAGAACTCCAGATTGTCGACGAATTTGTGAAGGCAGGTCCTAACCAGTATGTCATTCGCAAGATGCGTAAAATGCCATACAAACTTCAGAAGTTTGGTTTGGTCTTAACTTATGAAGATATGGAAAAAGAGCAATGGCATATGTTAATGCCAGACTCTGTGCGAGAAGCCTTTGCTCCCAAGTACCAACCCTATTTGGATATAGCAGAGAAAGGAGCCAAACTACCTTCCAAAAAGCAACTCCGCCTGTTGTCCTTCCTCTCAAGTCTTCACGATGATGCATAACAAACCTATATAATGAAAAAGATATTCTTAATGACAATGCTGATGCTCTCAGCACTCAGTATTTCAGCCCAGACAACACAGCAGAGCGAGGATGCTCGCACTGTTGAGTTAAGACAAAAGATTGGCATAGACTACACGATGCCCGACTTTAATACCAGTAAGATCAATGGCAATGTGATAGGTATTCACCTTGCCAAGATGCTCCGGAAACTGGATGACAGAGCCTGTGATTATGGTTGGAGCAGTAGCATCATCAATATTTGTTGCGAGCAGAATGAAAAACTGCGCTATGCTATTCTTGAAAAGTTTAGTATTAAGAATATCTCAAAGGCGGGCGATGTGATCACCATCAAAGCCAATGTCAAGTTGCAGAAGAATTCTGCGGGAATTAGGAATACAGATATTATGATGATATTTGATAAAGGCGTATCAGCCAGCCAAGCAGTTAATGAACTGTTTTCCACTTTAAGTAGATATATTAAGAATTAACCCCATACCCCGATGTTCCAATAAATTTCTGATAAGCGAGTGAGGACTCAAACTGGTTCTGAGCAACAAATCCAGTCATCCTCATTCCTTATCAGTTCAGCCTCTTGGATCAATCCATGAAATAATAGTATTGATGATGAAGAAACAATTATTGATAACAACATTGTTGTTGATCGTTGGATCAATAAATGTGTTTTCTCAACTCCGGACTGTTGGGTCTGATTCAGAAAGGATGGCTGAGTACAAAAAGGCGATTGGCCTGGACATGACAATCCCTGATTTCGATACGAAGAAGATTGATGCGAAGGTCATGGGATCAAGGCTCGCCAATTACCTGAACTATCTCCTTGAAAACTACAATCAGGAATCTTATGAACTCCAAATAGCCCAGATATTGAGTGAGCAAAATGATAGCTTGCGGCATTTGTACTATAAGATAAAGAAAATGAAATTTGCAAATGCCTCCAAGCAAGGTGATATCATTACTGTCTTAATGAACGTGTGGTTAGATAAAAACAAAGCAGATGTGAATCAGGCTGATATAATGTTTCGATTTGTTGATGGAGTCTCCGATGATCGTACTACAAACGATCTCTTTTCTTTTATGAGTCGTTATGTAGGAGCACAAGAGGGATTAGGCGGGAC
This sequence comes from Prevotella sp., assembly GCA_016286575.1. Taxonomy (GTDB): domain Bacteria; phylum Bacteroidota; class Bacteroidia; order Bacteroidales; family Bacteroidaceae; genus Prevotella. The sequence continues at coordinate 2,823 of JAEETB010000199.1, read as the reverse complement.
TCTTAATGATTCGAAAGCAATTGTGACTAATTCACTTTGGCATAACTGGTTTGGGCAGTTGGGCGTGGATATGTCGCTCATGAACCCTTATGGCTGCAACTTCTTACATGTGTTCCCTAAAGGAATGTCGTTTGGAGTGGATGCTGCTTTTGGAAAATGGTTTACACCTGAATTTGGCGGAAGGGGCAGGATAAATATTGAGAATGCACTTTTTCAGTTTGACAAAGCTGAGTGGTGGCAGAGATGTTCTGATGGTTGTATTATATTAAATGCAGATTTCCTGATAGACCTTTTTAATTTCTTCGGCAGTTACAAACCCGATAGGAAATGGACTATGATCTTGTATCCTAGAACTGGTGCGTTCATCAATTCTATTAACGGAAAAGGTTCTCCCATATTAGGTTTGGGCATTGGCAACAATTTTCGCCTGAATGATAAGTGGAGCATCTATGCAGATGTTGCCTATAATGCGGTAACGAGTGTTATTGGATCCGGGACTGGCGTAGGCAATGGCAGCAACGGCTATTTTGATATTAACGTTGGCATGCAATTGAATTTGGGAAAACAGGGCTTTCATCGAGCTTATGAAAAGGAAAAGCATGATAAGAATGCAGTGGTCTTGAACTCATTCTGGGATAACTGGTTTGTACAAGTTGGTCTTGGCATGTCGCTGATAAATGCTTATGGCGAGGATATCTCGAAAGTGTTCCCCAATGGTAAGACGTTTGGTGTCAATGCTGGATTTGGAAAGTGGTTTACCCCAGATTTTGGTCTTCGTTTCGGGGTTAACTGGCAGAATGGCATCATTGGTAATAACCATCTTGGTTGGATGGATACTCCTGGCCAACCAGGCAGTAATCATGATGGTGGAGGGTATGTTGCAGCTTATGCGGATGCTATGTTTAATCTGCATAACCTCTTTGGTGAATATGATAAGGATCGCTTTTGGAATGCGATGGCATTTCTGCGAACTGGATTGGACAGCAATCTTGAATACTCAACAGGATCACCACTTGTCGGTGTGGGTACAGAGCATACGTTTAAGCTGAATAAGCGTATGAGGCTGTTCGCAGATTTGGCATATCAGTTTACATCTTCTGAATTTAGAGAAGGTAATGAAGAAATCAATTCCGAACACAGCGGCAGCAATGGTTGGCTTGACCTGAATGTCGGTATTCAGTATGAATTTGGACGTAATACATGGGATAAGCCCAGCGAGAAGCGTACTGTATCTCGTTGGGAAGCTGGGCATAATTGGCCTCGGTTTATATTTAATACTGGCGCGTCGGTGATTGTATCTTATGGTGTGAAGACTGTGCTCAAGAAGGCGATTAAGGAGGAGCGTCCTGACCATTCTGACAACAAGTCGTTCCCGTCGGGCCATGCCTCGATGGCATTCGCAGCAGCCAGATCAATCGATAAGGAGTTTAGAAAAGATTGTATCTGGATTCCAATAGCGGGCTATGCTGCCGCTACGGCAATTGGTGTAGAGCGTGTAGTTAACGATAAGCATCATTGGTATGACGTGGCTGCTGGCGCAGCAATCGGTATAGGATCTGCAGAGCTGACTTGGTGGTTGAGTGACTTGTGTTTTGGCAAGGGTAGGAATGTCGCTGTTGGCTCCAGTGGAAATACCGTTGACGTTGTATATAACTTCTGATGGTGAGCTCAATTATCAAGGGAGCGTGGACGTTTTGTTCTTATTTGTTTTGGCCACAATGGGGTAGACATAGAGATACGTGAAAAGCCTCAGCGCGCTGTCGCAGCGAACTGAGGTTCCATGATATGGTTAGCATTCATCAATATGACAGTAATCTGTCATCCCTTGGTTTGCGAAAGTGGTTCATAGGCTTAAGTTTTGTTAGTTCAAACTTGAGTTCGGCTGAAGACTGGCGTACTCAGCCATGGAGTAACAGGGACAGGGCTTGGCAACGCCTGGGAGTTCACAGTGGCCCATGATACGGGCATTGGGATAGTCCTCATGGAGCTCCTTCAGAAGTTCGAAGAGGGCATGTTTCTGTTTCTCAGTTCGAGTGTCAGTAGCCACGCCTTTCTCATCATAACCGCCTTCGTAACAGATGCCAAGTGAGCAGTGGTTGTAGTGACGGGCATGGACTCCCTGGACTGATTCGGGCAGAATGGCAATCACATCGCCATTGCGACGGACATAGTAGTGATAGGAGGGTTGGCCGAAGCGGGCATTGCCTGTGGCAATGAGGCCTTCGACAGTGAAGGGTTGGTTGCTGCGGCTGCCGGAGCAGTGAATGATCAGTAGCTTTACGGCGTCATGCTTGAGAGGTTTCAATGTCTTTGTCATAGGGCAATCTTGTTTTAGAACCATGTTGGGGTACAACTCTGAACAGCGATTGTTCCCAAAACGCTGGTTATGACGGTTGCAATGAATTTGAGGACTTTGGCGACTGTTCGCCAGTTGACTTTTACCATAATTTTGTATTTTTAGGGGTTAGTTACCTGTGTCGAAGCCACCGCCTCCGTTACCACCATTGTCGCCGTTGTTAGGATCTCCTGTTTCAGGAGTTTCAGGCGTTTCAGATGAGCCGGAGTTGGTGTTGTCTGATCCGCTTGGATCTGTAGAGCCTCCTTCTGAAGTGCCGCTGTTGGTGGTAGGCTTGGTCTTGCTGATGACCATGTCCTTGACGTTGAGGAACGAGGCCTTCTTCTTCAGCATCTTTGACGAGAGGTTGTTGACGTCAGTGCGGCTGGGGGCGAAGCAGAGGAACAGACCGTTGATGTTGATACCGAGGTTGAAGTCCTCTTCCTTGTTGGCACCGGTCGACTTGACCGAGAGGTAGAACACGCCGA
>JAEETB010000198.1 GCA_016286575.1 Prevotella sp. | reverse complement strand
CAAGTCACGAAGATTTGCTTGGCGATAAATTGACAGCTTTTGCTCCTCACACTACAGGCATTCCATTCTTCAAAGGCGAGAAGAAGTGTACGATGGAGATTATCAAACAACTCTTTGATGTGGCATCGTTGTTTGATATCACCGACAACCTCTCTGTCACAAGGAACACCTTCACGAAGTTTGCTGCCGTTGAATTAGAGTATCGTCACCTGCCGACAGACAATATCCAGCAGGTTCTTGATGACATCTACCATACCGCTCTATGCATTAGCATGCGTGGCGTGGAGAGTCCTAACGAATTCAAGTTGTTGCAGGATGGCATCATCCGTATTGGGAACTTCATTCACAGCGAGAAATATACCCTCGACTCTGCCATCATCAATGCCGCCAAAGCCGCTTATCTCAGCAAGCTTTTGGAACACGACATTAATGAGGTACATCATTATGACCCTGACAAATTGGGCGATTTGGCGGCACAAACCATTCAGCAGCCGCTTCCCACAAAGCTAAACAAACTAAAGAAGACCCATCCAGAGGCCTTCTTCTATTGGAATGAGATTCAGTCTATGTTGTAAGCGTGTAGGACGGACTGGTACTTATTCAAAGATGAGGGAAAATAGGCCCCTCTCTTTTGGGCTGAGTAAGTAACGAGTCTAACTCATAATACTTTTCCAGGATGAGCTCCAATCTTTCGAGTTCGTCCTGATTTTTTTCATGTAATTTGAATAAACGTTCGTATTCTTCGAATTTTGAGCGTAATTCGGGATCTCTTACCCCTCCCCATTCGTCAAGTTCGAGGACAATCTTCTCTACAGTAGCCATGTCTTCTTCACTGAAAGCTTTATTTTTACCATTAGCTTTGGTAAGTTGAAGCAATTTATGCATGCCTTCATAGAAAACATCTGGTCTTACGATTTTCTGAAGTTCGTCCAGCTTCTTTTTTATTGTCTTTGTTTCTGTTAATAGCGTTTTATGCTGCTGGACAATTTTGCTATATTGTTCTCCTGCCATGATGCTTTCATCTCTATTGCTGAAATCATCAAAGAAGTTATAGTCCAATATCTGGCATATGGTGTATAGCTTATCTGTATCTATGCTTGACTTTTTAAAGATCCTGTGCAGGTTTTGCTGAGGAATACCAAGCTTGTCAGCAAACTCTTGCTTGCTGATGTTCTTTTCCTTAAGCTTTTGTTCTATCGCTTCTCCTATGTGAACGTTTCTTAAATTGTCAACCATAAATACATACGTTTTATTAAAATGACTTAAAAGTAAATCAAATATGATTTGTATTAAATCACAAATGACTAACTTTGCAATCAAATTTGACGGAGAACTGGGTTCTCTAAATCGTTTTTGAGATAAATCTCGCTGCAAAGATAAACAAATAATTTGAGAATACAATAAAAAATAGCACAAAAATATGTATAAAGACAATTTTTCAACGAAGCCGACTGTGACTTCAGAAGTGGCAGATAACAATTCTGCTTTGTTCGCTGATTTGTATGCAAATCGGCTGGTGTCTCAAATTAAGAATTCTGGTGATCGCATCGATTTGACCTTTACGGGCGAAGGTGCTTTGGCATTTGCAAGAGCACTTGTGAAGTACGTTGATGAAAGGGAGCCAAGAGTTGTGCAACAGGAGGAAGATGATTCCCTCATGCCTAAACAGGAGGTGATGTCGAAGCTTGGTGTAACTCATGCGACGCTCTGGAATTGGGCGAACAAAAACTACCTTGTACCAGTAAAGGTTGGTCGGAAAGTGTTTTATCACAAGGCTGACATTGACCATCTTTGTGAAAGCAAAAAGTAAGAGTAATACCCTCATTGTGAGGGCTATACTCGCAATGACATTATATAAAATCATAATTTAAGTATATTATATAAGATGAGTAAAGTTGTACTGTTTTCGAATATCAAGGGGGGCGTTGGTAAGACCACGTTGTGCGCCCATTTTTCTGAGTACCTGAACGAAAAGGGCATGTCAGTGAGTACTGCGGATGCAGATATCCAGGCATCGTTGACCAGGCACCGCGAGCGTGAGATAGAGGCAGACCCGGAACATACTGTATCATGGGAGATCGTGAAGCTCAATACACTCGATGCCGGTAAGTTGAAGGCTGACATGAAGAAGCTCCGTCAGAAAGACGGCATCGTGGTGATTGACTGTCCGGGTAACCTCAACGACAACAATCTCGCCATCATCTACTCACAGGCCGACCTTATCGTTGTTCCAATGGCCTACGATGTTGACACTATTGACGCGACGGGCATCTTTGTTTCCGTCATCGGCAAGATGACATCTGCCCGTCTGGTGTTCCTGCCCAACCGTATCAACACGACGGAAGGCAAGGCGCATGAGAAGGAGATGCGCGAAGAGACCATTTCCATTCTTGGCAAACTCGGTACTGTCACGCCGAGAATCAAGCAGAGCGTGGTCATCAAGCGATACTCCACCCTCTATCCGCTCGACAAATTCCAGTACGCTGCCGTTGAGTATGCTTTCGATAGAATCATAGAAGAAATCAATAAGTTGTAAGAGTTATGACAAAGAAAGAGAATAAACCAGTCAACCCATTCTTTTCAAAGAGTGGTGGGGACATTAGTTTGGCAGAGAGTGTAATGTCAGTTGTCGCTGATAGCTCGGCACACGCAGAGCCTCTTGAAGGCACTGTGAATAGTGGTAGCGAAGGAAACTACAGCAAGACTAGGGAGTGGAAGAAGTTTATGACCCTGCTCGACGACTATACAGGCGTGAAGGGACAAGGTGCTGCCGTCTGGATTCCCACCGAGGTGAAGAAGCAGATAGAACTCATCCGCGCCAATGCAAAGGCGAACATCCCCATCCGTGCCATTGCCGCAGCGATGATTATGGCCTTTATAGCCGAGCACCGCAGGGAGTTGCAGGGTCTATAGCCTCTCAGCCTCGTTATATACTTATATTATACGATTATATAATACAATTATTGAATATGATTGATAAGAAATACATTGATTTGATCCTCGACACGGTGGACCTTCAGGAGGTGGTCTCAGACTATGGGATTGCGTTGAAGGTGAAAGGTCATCGTGCCTGGGGATGCTGTCCATTCCACAATGAGAAGACCGCTTCGTTCTGCGTCGATACTGCCAAGAACCTCTGGTTCTGCCACGGTGCTTGCCATGAGGGCGGCAACGTGATTACCTTTGTCATGAAGATGGAGAACCTGCCCTTTCCTCTTGCCGTCAAGAAGCTGCTGAAGGAAAAGAAGAACATCTCGCTGACTGAAAATGAACTCCAGTCCACGCCGGAGGAAGAGGAGAAATACAAGAAGAAGGAGTCCATGCGCATCATCAACGCGAAGTTGTGCGCTTTCTTCTTCGACGAGATTCAGAAGGAAACTCCCGCCGCCAAGTTGGCGAGGGAATACATGCTTGGCCGCTGGAATGAGGAATACTGCCATGAACAGCAGATAGGCTTTGCTCCTGACGACTGGACATCGGTGGTCGATTTCGCAACCAAGGCAGGACTGAGCCTTGACCTGATGCAGGAGATGGGCATCCTGAAGATGAGCGAGAAGACCGACAAACTGTACTGCGTCTATAAGAACCGCCTCATGATTCCCATCCGCGACCGCTATTCCAATATCGAGGGTTTCACGGCAAGAGCTTTGGATGACAAGGCAGAGCGCAAGTACATCAACTCGTCTGACAGCATTCTCTACAACAAGTCAGAGTCCATCTTTGGCATCGATGCAGCCGTCAAAGCCGCACGACAGGAAGAAAAGCTCTATCTGGTGGAGGGTGGCCCCGATGTGGTCAAGCTCCAGTCTCTCGGTATTCATAATACGATAGCTTCGTTAGGTGCAGGATGGACGAAGGAACAGTTCCAGATGCTGAAGGACTACCGCTTGAAGAGTTGTACGCTCTGCTTCATTCCCGATTCTGACCTGCCGAAAGAAGGCGAGACCTTGGGCGCAGGATTCAAGAACGTGTTGAGAAACGGTGCCATCGCCATTCAGCAGGGCTTTACAGTCAGCGTGAAAGAGATTCCCAACGACATTCATGCCGAACACGCGAAGAAACTCGACCCTGATGAGTTCATCAACGACAGATCTGACCTCTCAGGACTACAGGAAAAGGAGTTCATCGTCTGGTTCTTCTCCAAGAAACTGAATAAGGAGGGTACGACAGAAGAGAAACAGAAGGTGGTGGAGGAAGTCTGCGACTTGCTCCTTCATATCAAGAATGAGGATGTGAAGGAACAGTACATCACCCAACTCTCCAAGATTGACGGCTCCAAGGCCTTGTGGCATCAGGCTCTCAATTCCGCCAAGGTTCGTGAGCAGCAGCGTCGTTCCGAGAAGAACAAGGAAAGCGGTATCGACATGCTCCGTTCCTTTGGCTTCACGGTGCAGCATGGTTGCTACTATGGCTGTGACAAGCATGGCGACGAGGTGCAACTGTCAAACTTCACCTTGAAACCGTTGTACCACATCAAAGATGATATTCAGCCTGTGCGACTGTTTGAAATCAACAACACAGACCCGTCAACTCCCCCTGAAATCATAGAGTTGGATATGGAAGCGATAACCTCGGCAAAGACTTTCAGAAAGAAGCTGCTGGGTATCGGCAATTATACTTGGCTGGCTGGCGAGGAAGCCTTGATCCAGCTGCAGAGATATCTGGCACAGGTGACGGAGACTGCTGTGGAAATCAAGCAACTGGGCTGGCAGAAACAAGGCTTCTACTGCTTTTGTAATGGCGCATACGAGGATGGAGAGTGGCATGAGGTCGATGGCTATGGTATTGTAAGGCTGAACTCAGGCAACTACTATCTCCCTGCCATGTCGAGCATCTACAGGAATAGTGTGGAGCTGTTTGCCAACGAGAGAAAGTTCCGCCACAAGCCTCATTCCAACATTTCACTCCACGACTATTTCCAGAAGATGGTGCAGGTTCATGGCGACAATGCGATGGTGGGCCTTTGCTTCTATATGGCGACGCTTTTCCGCGACATTGTCAGAACCAAGGCACGCTGTTTCCCCATCCTTGACCTCTTCGGGCCAAAGGGTTCCGGTAAGACCGAGCTGGGTCATTCGCTCATGTCATTCTTCATCAGCGAGAACGATCCTCAGAGCATCGTTTCCGACTCTCTTCCTGCACTGTCTGATGCGGTGTCGAGCTATAGCAATGCACTCGTCCAGATTGATGAGTATTCCAACAACATCGACATCAAGAGGATTGAGTGGCTGAAAGGCTTGTGGGCTGGTATCGGTAGGAGCAAGATGAATCTCGACAAGAAAGAGCGTGAACAGGCTAGGGTGGATAGTGGGGTGATCATCACTGGTCAAGAGATGCCCACTGCTGACATTGCACTATTCACCCGCCTGATCTATCTGACCTATGACCGGCAGCACCACACCCAGGAAGAGCGCGAACGCTGGAAAGACCTGGTTCACTACCGCCTGATGGGTGCCACGCATATCACTTTGGAGATCCTGTCACACCGCGACAAGTTCGAGGCCTGTTTCGATGAGGCATGGAAGAAGGCCGAGGTTGACCTGTCCTATCGTCTGAAGGGCTATGATGTCATGGACCGTATCGAGCGCAACTGGTATGTTCCGTTGTCTGCCTACCTCGCTTTGGAGGACGTAATAAAGATTCCTTTCCGTTACGAAGCGCTCTTGGACTTCTGCGTGAAGTGCGTGATTCGTCAGAACGACTTGTGCTCCAAGACCGATGAGGTGTCCGGCTTCTGGCGTATCATCAGCAGCGCCCAGCAGAAAGGAACTATCATGAACGGCCAGCACTATGTCATAAAGGGGAAGAAGAGCATCAAGACCAATGCACAGAAGGAGGCTATTGAGTTTGGCGATGTCAGACAGATCCTGATGATCCGAAAGGACATCATGCTCACCACCTACCGCGAACTCGGAAAGAAGATGG
>JAEETB010000197.1 GCA_016286575.1 Prevotella sp. | reverse complement strand
GTCAGTTTGTTGGAAGCGACAACCGTAGCCTTCACCTCGCCACGCTCACGACCAATGGCTGTGATGACGATGGCCACACGCTTGTCCTGATACTTCAGGGCCTCGATGAACTTCACCTCCTGATCGGCTACGAGGTGGCCGGGATACTGACCTACGTGGAAGATGCCTTCGCCGCCTTCAGTGTATTCGAACTCAGCGAAGACCATCGCCTCGTCGCCCCAGTTCTTCACGTTACCGTCCTTGTCCCACCAGTGGCCCCAGTAGGCGCCAGAGTTAGAAGAGGTCATATTGTCGGCATGGGTACTGCCCTCGATGGCAAAACCAGTCACATCGACACCGCCGTCGCCGTTGAGCGCTGTTCCTAAGGCATCCTTCGAGATGCCGAACTCGCTGGCAATCTTGTCCATATCGATCTTCACGTCGCCACCATCGTAAGAGTTGCCGCTGATGAAGAACTCTACGGTATAGTTCAGGACCAGGTCGGCATCGATACGCTCACGCTGCTGGCGCTTGATCTCCTCCTGACGCTCCATCTCTGCGATCTCATCATCGGTCAGCGTGTGAGTGCCCCAGAAGTCTTTGTTGTCTCCGCAGCTGCTGAAGAAAGCCGATGAACCGGCTATCAACAGAGCGCTAAGGATATATGATAACTTTTTCATATTGTTTTACTATTTTACTTTTTTACCTTTTTACCTTTAATTAATAGCCAGGATTCTGCTTCAGCGAGATATTGGCCTTCATCGCCTCATCGGGGATAGAGTAGATGTCGTAGGTCGTGGTGCTGGTGGCATCCTTACAGAACCAAGACTTACCGTCCCAGACGCTACGGCCATCGGCCATCTTGAAGCGGAGCAGATCCTGACGGCGATGCAGTTCGCAGCAGAACTCCCAACCCAGGTCGTCGAGCAGACCACCAAGCTGGATGTCAGCACCACCCTCGAAGGTCGTGATATGGTTAGACCAGTCGGTGTAACCTGCCGCTGCACCCTCGGCTACGGTGTATTCATCGTGACCATACTGATAGACAGAACCGCCTTCGAGGTCGGCCACCGTACGGGTAGCCTTAGCCACGTTAGAGCCGAAAGCGCGCTGGCGAACCTGAGTGACGAGCTGTGCGGCTGTCTCCTTGTCGCGCCCTAAGCGGAGCAGGCACTCGGCCTTCATCATCAGCACGTCGGCATAACGGAAGACGGGGAAGTCGTCGGATGTAGTACCGTCATCGGTACCGCCCACAATCTCATATTTGTGCAGACGATAGCCCTCCTGCTGATAAGCACCGGGATTGTCGATAGAGTGTACATTGAGGTTGTAGGTCAGGATACCTGTGCCCGACCAGTCGTCGGCCTCGAACTTGATGGGATTCTCCTTGTCGCCATTGGGGATATAGGTGTCGCCCTGCTTGAGAGCATGGTACTGCGGACCACCAGCCCAAGTGTCGGCCAGACGACCGTCGGCGGCATCATAGGTGCGGATCCACTGAGGGATGGCGCAAGAGCCGTTATAGCCAGCAGCGGTAGAACCGTAGGCCTCGATACCCGACTGCGGGAAACAGTAGCTCTGCAAGCCGAACTGTGAGGTATGTGTACGGTCGCCAGGAACAGCGAAGATAATCTCGGGGTTGGTCGAGAGATCTTCTTTGAAACAGCCCTTATAACTGGCAGCAAGGTTGTAGTGACCAGAGGCGATGATGCTCTCTACCTCAGTGAGACATGCCTCATAACCCTCGTTACCGCTGGTACCAAGATAGACGTTCTTGTTCAGATAGAGCTTAGCCAATGCCATCGAGCAGGCATACTTGTTGCCATAGCCATACATGTCGTCATCTCCAATACCAGCCTTGGCCTCTGTGAACTCCTTGACGAGGAAGTCGTACATCTCTTGTGGGCTCACCTGTTGTGGCAGATAGCCGACTTCTACATTCTGAGTAGTCTGGAGAGGCACGTTACGGAACATATCGAAGAGGTGATAGTAAAACATCGCACGGAAGAAACGGGCATGGGCCAGACTCTTCTGAGTAGAAGGATTGGCGGGATCAATGGCATCGATCACCTTGTTGGCATAGCCGATACCACGATAGGCGATGCTCCAAGGATTCTCAATCTGTCCTACCGACGGTCCCCAGTTGTGCTTATGCAGGTTGATGTAGGCATCGCCCCAGCCCACACCGACGCGAGCAGGCACCATATACTGATCTGCACTCTCTTCGAGCAGATGGAACATGCCGAACCAGTCTTCAATCAGATAACGGTATTGTGCCGTAGCGGCACCGAGCAGCAGAGAGAGGTCGGTCTCGTTAGAGAGGTCGATGTTCGACTCGTTGAGTTGGCTATACAGTGTCTCGTCGAGGTCGGTACAGGATGAAAGGCTGATGCTTCCTGCTGCAAAGGCAATCAGAACCTTGTTGAATATCTTATTCATATTGCTGTCTCGTTTTTAGAAGTTAAGTGAAAGTCCGATGGTATAGTTGCGGGTCACAGGATACTTGTCGCGGTCGTCGATTCCAGGAGCCATGAAGTAGTTGCTCACCTCAGGATCGATGCCAGAGTAACCAGTGATGCAGAAGAGGTTGGTGGCATTGGCATAGATGCGTGCCTTCTTCAGATAGTTGCCTATCACTCCCTTCGGCTTGAAGGTATAGCCCAGCGTGATATTGCTCAGCTTCAGGAAGTCACCATTCTCCAAATGATCGCTCCAGAAGCCCTGTCCCATCGATTGAGAGAGTGCCACCATCTTCTGCTGACCAGTCTCCGGATCAATATACGGTGTACCGTCGAGGTTGATGGCAGGATGCAGGTCGGCTGCGCTCTTCAGGCGGTTGTAGGCGATGGAGTTGTTCTCATAGAAACAACGTGAAGCATTCAGGATCTTATAGCCGAGTTGGCTGGTGAACTGCATCGACAGGTCGAAGTCCTTATAGCGGAAGGTGTTGCCCCAACCAAGGATGACAGAGGGCGTTCCGCTGCCCAGACGCTGACGGTTCTCCTGTGTGTTCAGGTTAGCATTGAACTGCTTGACGGTCCAGCCGCCATTGCCATCGCTGGCCTCAACGAGGGCAAAGCCGTCCTTGTCGTAGCCCACGAACTTCAGTCCCCAGAAGTCACCAAGACGGTGGCCTACCTCCATACAGTGAGTCGGTACACTAATAGGATCGCTGATACCGCCTTCCTCCTGGAAGTTATCGGTGGTATAGAGATCGTTGCTCAGTGAGAGCAGCTTGTTGGCATTGTGAGAGGCAGTGAGGGTGGTTGTCCACTCGAAGTCTTTCGTCTCTACGGGGATGGCCTCGATCATGAATTCAACACCGACGTTGCGCATATCACCAACGTTGGCAAGTGTCTGGTTATACATGTTTGGCGGCATCGGCACACGATACCAGTAAAGCAGGTCGTGAGTGGTCTTCACATAGACATCCAACGAACCGTGGATGCGATTGTTGAGCACACCATAGTCGAGACCGAAGTTCCACTCCTGGGTGGTCTCCCACTTCAGGTCGGGGTTAGGGTTCTGAGAAACTTCAAGGGTCTTGATCCACTTGCCATCCATTGAAAGCACATCGCCCCATCCAGCAAAGTCGTAGAGGTTCTGAGCCAGATAGCTTTCATTAGGTGTGATACCAGTTACACCGAAACCTACACGGAGACGCAGGTTGTCGAGCCAGCTGCGAGTACCTTCCATAAACTTCTCATTCATGATGTTCCAACCGAGAGAGACAGAAGGGAAGGTGGCCCACTTGTTGTTCTTACCGAACTTAGATGAACCCTCATGACGGAGGCTGACGAGTGCGTTATAGCGGTCGGCATAACCATAGCTGATACGTCCGAAGAAGCCCACGAGCTTATTGTCGTTCATATAACTGCTCATATAAGCGTGATGATCCTTATCGGTCAAGAACGAACCATTGTTCAAGTTGTTCCAGAGGAAAGCTGTGGTAGAGAAGTCGGTGTTCGAGGCGCTGAAGCCGTCGTACTCATTATAGAGATAGCTGTAACCCACGAGGGCATTGAAGCGGTGATCGCCCCACTGTGCATCGTAGCGAGAGGTCAGTTCAAGGTTCTTGTTGATATAGGTACCCTCGCTCTTACCGGCAGAACCGTTATAGCCCTGACGGATAATAGAATACTCCTTCGGCGAGGTCCACGACTGACCGGTATCAGTACCCTCACCCCAAGAGATCATCAAGTTGGTCTTCCATCCCTTAATCGGCTCAACGGTCACGTTACCAACCAACTGAGAGAAGCGGCGACGGGTGTCACCAAAGTATTCGTTCAACAGTGAGACCGGGTTATAATACTGCAGTTTGTTGAAGTTCTCGTAATAGCTGCCGTCTTCATTGAAGATAGGCTCTGAAGGGTTATGGATGAGTGCCTGACGATAGGGGTTGGTATGACCACCATCGGCAGCATGACTATTGGTATATTTCTGGCGAGTTACCAAAGCATTGACGTTGATCTTCAGGATATCGTCCCACATATACTGCGTGTAATCCAACTGCATCTTGAAATTCTCGTTATCACTCTGCTTGATGATACCTTCTTCCTTAGCATACGAGATGTTGGCAGAATAAGTGGCGTTCTTAGTACCACCACTGATATTCAAATCGTGATTATGTTTGAAACCAGCCTTGCGGGTGATGGCAGCCAGCCAATCACTATCATAGCCCATATAGTCTTGTGCCGTCTTGCCGTAGATGACATCATGGGTATCCATGAAATCGAGTTTCTTGCTCCATTTCGAGAAGGACACATAACCGTTGTAGCTAATTTCAGCACGAGCCTCGCGCTTGCCTGTCTTAGTGGTGATCAGGATCACACCATTGGCACCACGCGTACCATAGATAGCGGCTGCGGAAGCGTCCTTCAGCACATCGATAGAGGCGATGTTCTCAGCTGCTACTGTGTTAAGGTCACCTTCGATACCATCTATCAGGATCAGTGGGGTCAAGTCACCTACAATGGTCGTGATACCACGCAGACGAATAGAAGAAGTGGCACGAGGGTCACCACTGGAGTTGATCACCGTCAGACCGGCAATCTTACCTTTCACGAGTTCTGCGGCATCGCCAATCTTACCTGCGTTGAAGTCCTCGGCCTTCACAGAGGCGACAGCAGAGGTAACATCACCCTTGCGCTGGGTGCCGTAACCGATGACGACAACCTCATTCAGCAGGGCATTGTCTTCCTGGAGTGTCACATCGCCGCCTGCCTTGATCTCCTGGGCGACGAAGCCAATGTAAGAAACCACGAGCACGGCGTTGCGGCTCGACACGTTAAGAGAATAGTTACCGTCGAAGTCGGTAACGGTGGCGTTCTTGGTGCCCTTCTCAGTCACCGTGGCGCCGATGATCGGCTCGCCCTTGGCGTCCTTGACAACACCCTTCACTGTCACCCCTTGCTGAGTGACCTCAGCAACGGTTGGTGATGTGCTTTCTACAGCGTAGGCTCCGAGAGCTCCGCCGAGAAAGAGCAAACATAAGAAATGTTTCTTCATACCAATTTGTCTTTTTAGGTTTATTAATGTTATAATGTTTTATTTGTTGACTTTCCATTCGAGGACACCGCCCGACTCGCCCTTCTGGAGTTTGGCGAGAATCTTCAGACCGGTGGTCTTCACGGGGGCGAAATCGACGCTGTTGTAGCAGTCTTTGCGCACCGTGTAGGGACTGTGGTCGGTCACTTCCTGCCACTCGCCCTGGGCATCCTTGTAATAGAGGCTCCACGACTCGGGGATGCGGAAGTTACCGTCGTAGTGGTCGAAGTCGAGCCAATAGACCTGTACGTTGCTCACCTCGTACTCCTGATCGAACTGATAGGTGATGGCCTCTGTCGTGCCTTGTTTCAGCCACCAGTAGTGGTAGGGCTTCGAGGTGTCGGAAGAGCGCTTGGGCTCCCACTGGTCGTTGGTGCCGCCAGCCCAAGAATCGACGGGGGCTGTCTCGGG
>JAEETB010000196.1 GCA_016286575.1 Prevotella sp. | reverse complement strand
AAGGTTGGCACTCAGGACAGCTATCAGATTACAATGAAGGACGATAACGCTGTCCTCGATGAAGTGGTTGTCGTAGGTTATGGTGTCCAGAAGAAGAAACTGGTTACCGGTGCTACAGTGGAGGTAAAGGGCGAGGATATTGCCAAGATGAACACAACACAGGTGCTTGGTGCCTTGCAGAGCCAGAGCCCTGGTGTAAGCATTCAGGCCAATTCCGGACAGCCTGGTGATGGCTTTAAGATTGCCATCCGTGGTGCAGGTACAAATGGTGACACCAAGCCTCTCTACGTCATTGATGGTGTGGCTGGTGGTGACATTAACAACCTGAATCCTGCCGACATCGAACGTATCGACGTGCTGAAGGATGCTGCATCCTGTGCCATCTATGGTTCAGCTGCTGCTAATGGTGTGATTCTTGTGACCACCAAACAAGGTAAGGAAGGAAAAATCAGTATCAATTATGATGGTAATATCGGATGGTCTAACATCTATCGTTTGCCCCAGCTGCTGACAGCTGGTGAGTATATGAAGGTCATGGATCTCGTACGTTTTAATAGTGGTGAATCTGTTCGCGACTGGTCCAGTTATTTCCAGGGACGTGAGCAGTTGCTTGCCGACTATCAGAGCGGTGCCAATGAAGGTACTGACTGGGTGGAAGCCCTCCGTAACAAGAATGCCGTCACGACCAGTCACTCTGTGAACATTGCAGGTGGTAGCGAACGTTCTAAGTTCTCTATCGGAGCAGGTTACCAATATCAGGACGGTGCTTTCGGCGGTGAATACGCACAGTCGGACTATCGTCGTTTCACCCTGCGTGTGAATTCTGATCACGTGGTACTGCGCAGCGCTGACAACACCTTTGACGTTATCAAGGTCGGTGAGAACCTGTACTATAGCCACAAGCAGAATCAGGGTATTCAGATCGGTAACCAGTACTCAAATGTACTCTCTACTGCTCTGCGTGCTAACCCGTTGATTCCCATCTATGACACTGATGGCACATATTTCGGCTATGAGGATCTGAAGAGCATGGGTATGTTCAATTATACCTCATATGCCAGCAACCCGATTATAGGTCTGGTGAATAGCCAGAGTGCTAATAACAAGAGCACCAGCTTCGGTCTGAACGTAACAGGTTTCGTAGAGATCCAGCCTATCAAGGGCTTGACCTATCGCGGTCAGATCAACTACAATCAGAGCAGTTGGACATGGCGCGCCTATTTGCCTGTTTATAAGGTGAATGACCAGGGTGACATGCGCACTACCGACCAAGCTACAAACCAGATTGGTACTGGCTGGGGTTGGGGAACCACCAATACATTGAACTACAAGTTCGACATTCAGGATCATCACTTCGACATTCTTGCAGGTACAGAATATAGTGAAAGTCGTCCTGAAAACGGATTCTCTCTGAGTGCTACCGCCTCTGACGCTATCACAGCCGACTTGAAGCATGCTTACATGAGTCTGATGAAAAACAATACTCAGGCTACTGTCAGTGGTAATCCTTATGGAGACTCTCGCGGCATGTCTTACTTCGGTCGTCTGAACTATGACTATGCTGAGAAATATATGTTTACTGCCATCTTCCGTGCTGATGGTAGCTCAGTATTCGCTCCTGGTCACCGCTGGGGTTACTTCCCCTCATTCTCTGCAGGTTGGGTTCTCAGCAATGAGAAGTTTATGCAGAGCACAGCCAACTGGCTGTCATTCCTGAAACTCCGTGCAGGTTGGGGACAGAATGGTAACAAGAGCATCGGTGCATTCCAGTATGAGGCCGCATTTGCATACGATGCATTCAGCATGTACTCTTTCGGTAATGCAAAGGATACACCAACTAAGGGCGCTTCTCTGTCACGTCTGGCTAATGAAGACCTGACCTGGGAGACCTCAGAGCAGCTCGACCTCGGTTTCGACGCCCGCTTCCTCGGTGGTAAGCTCGGCGTGGTGTTCGACTGGTATAAGAAGACCACCAAGGACCTGCTCCTCTATGTACCAGTATCTCCGACAACTGGTTTCAGCTCTCAGCTGAAGAACGCGGGTACTGTGCAGAACACTGGTGTTGAGTTCGCTATCAACTGGCGCGATCAGATCGGTAAGGACTTTGAGTACAATATCGCTTATAACATTGCTTATAATAAGAATAAAGTAACAGAGGTTAACTCTTCACAGAAGTACAACAACGGTGGTAACGACCTGCTCGCTCAGGGTACTGGTCAGATGGCCCGTTTTGAGGAAGGACAGCCTATCGGTTACTTCTGGGGATACAAGACCGATGGTCCAATCCAGAACGAGTCTGACCTTGCTGCTTACACAGCCACACTGAAAGACGGCGATGCAGCCAACTCTCTCCAGGGTGTAGACCTGAAGGTCGGTGACCTGAAGTTCGTCGACACCAATGGCGATGGTATGATTAACGCTGACGATAAGACCAATCTCGGTGATCCTAATCCCGATGTGACGATGGGTATCACCCTCGGTGCTTCTTACAAGGGTTTCGACCTCAATATCACAGGTTATGCAGCACTTGGACAGCAGGTGGCACGCAGCTATCGTAAGTTCACCGATGGTGAGTACGAGAACTACACCACTGAGGTTTACAGCTATTGGAATGGTGAGGGCACCAGCGATAAGTTCCCCTTGCTCGCAGCTATGAACCGTGGTGTGAACTGGCAGTCCATCTCTGACCTCTACATCGAGAATGCCGGTTACTTCCGTCTGCAGAACCTCACAGTAGGTTATGACTTTACCAAACTCTTCAAGACTGCTTTCCAGCAGCTCCGCGTTTACTTCGCTGCTCAGAACCTTTTCACGATCACCAAATATAAGGGAATGGATCCTGAGAACGGTATGGCACTTAATGGTAATGAACCTTGGGTGACAGGTGTTGATGTAGGTAACTATCCTCAGCCAAGAACATTCTTGGTAGGTGTAAACATCAAGTTTTAATTGATAATTGAAAATTGATAATTGAAAATTGTAGATATGAAAAAGATATTTATATTAGCTGCAGCCGTTGCCACCTTGGGACTCACTTCCTGTAGCATCGACAATGTGGAAAACATCGGTGAGATGTCAACAAGTGAGTTCCCGAAGACTGACGGTGACATCGAGTCAGTATTGGCCGGTGTATATCAGAACTTGAACGAGACCCACGCCAACCCACAGTGCTCATTCCTCTATGCAGCCTGTCTGGCCAGTGATGACCAGTTCGGTGGTGGTGGTACCAATGATAAGCTGATGCAGGCAGAAGACCTGCTCTGCAACTATAATGCCGACATGACCAACCAGTTCTATGCCGACCGTTATAAGGGTGTAGCCCGTGCCAACACACTGCTTCAGGTGCTGGAGAACGCTGCCGGTATGGCTGAGGATGTGAAGAACAAGGGTATTGGCGAGTCCAAGTTCCTGCGCGCCTTCTACTATTATGAACTCGCTTCCATGTATGGCAATGTACCTCTGATCATTAGCCCGGATCAGGAGAACACCACTCAGGGCGACGTGAAAGTGCTTTGGGGACAGATTCTTCAGGATCTCCGCGATGCTGTTGAACTGTTGCCTGCAGCAAGACGTACTGACGGACGTATCGATAAGTATACAGCTGAAGCCATGCTCGGTCGTGCCTGGTTGTTCTATACAGGATTCTATGGCAATGGTACCTCTACTTCCGACCTGGTAAGCACATCTTACAATCCGCTGACATCAGTTGACCTGCCCGACGGCACAACACTGACCAAGCAGGATGTGATTGGCTACATCGATGACTGCGTGAACAACTCTGGCTACACACTTGTGTCCGACTTCCGTAACCTTTGGGCCTATACCAATAATAAGGTCGTAGAGGATTATCCTTATACGAAGGGGCAGAGTCTGCAGTGGGTTGAAAACGACAATGCAGTGAACCCTGAGGCCATGTTCGCCATCAAGTTCAACAAGTTGGCTTCTTGGTCTACCACCATCGGTTATGCCAATGGTATCTCTCTGCACTTCGGTGTTCGTGGTGGTCAGGACTATGCTAATACCTTCCCGTTCGGTCAGGGCTGGGGTGCTGGTATCGTAGCTCCGAACCTGGTGAACGACTGGAAGGCAGCCGAACCTAACGACCTGCGCCTGCAGGCTTCTATCGCAGATGTGAATGACACCAACGAGATGCCAGCTTACACGCGCGGTGGTTGGGCTGACTTCGTTCAGGAGACTGACTACTATTCCAAGAAGTGGTCACCCATCTGCGCCAAGAACGATGGCTCGTTTGTTCCTAAGGAAGGCGATGCTCCTGCATACCTTGCCTGCTTTGAGACACTGATGTATCCTGGCAACTGGGATACCTCTGGCGAGAATAACTTCCAGCTGTCTAATATCCACGACCTCGTGCTCATCCGTTTTGCCGACGTTCTGCTGATGCAGTCTGAGCTGAAGGAAGATGTGTCAGGTATTAATAAGGTACGCGCAAGAGCCGGACTGCCCGCTATCAATGGTTATTCTTTGGATGCTCTTAAGAACGAGCGTCGTTGGGAATTGGCTTGTGAGGGTATCCGTTGGAACGACATTCGTCGTTGGCACATCGCAGCTACCGCCTTGGCCAAGCAGGAGGGACAGCCTACATACTATTGCGGTAGCCCTGACACCAACAAGCCGCATAATGGTGGCTATGCTGCCCGCTACAATGCAACGGCAGGATTCCAGAAGATGCCTGAGACCCAGATTGCCCTCGGTACTGTACAGCAGAACGATGGTTGGGCAGATGCTTCTTCAGAGTACACAGGATGGTAAACATCTGCATCAATGTAGAATCATTTAAACTAAAGAAGAAAATGAAAAAACAGATATTAATCATGGTTGCAGCTCTCGGCCTGCTGACTGCCTGCGACCCGTCGAAAGACAGCGTCAGCATGCCTGGCAATTCCAGTTTGACAGGCGAACAGCTGGCAAGCGGTTTCACCACCAAGCAGTTTGCTGATGAGGCCTATTTATCAGAGGCTGCCGACGGTAACTATTTCCAGTACTTCACCTCACCTTCCCGTGCGGTCACTATCTACCAGCTTGATGATGAGGGCACTCGTAATGTACTGGCATCCGGTAAGCCAAGCGGCACCTTTAAGATTGTGCCGAAGCGTGGTAATCCCACTCAGCAGACCTATTACATCGAGACCCGCGACTTCAACGGTAACATCATTACCGGCACGAAGACTGCCACTGTCTATGTTCCTCAGGAACTCGAACCCGCAGTACGCTGGCTGGCCAGTGATTCCTATGGCTCAAAGACCTGGCGCTGGGATACCGAATTCCGTGCTGGCCCTGTATGGGGTAATGCCGGTTACGCTGCTGGCGATGACTGGACAAGTGGTATCTGGTGGGGGGCAACTCCCGAAGAGCTGACAGGACAGCTTCAGCATTCCGACACGGGTGTTGCAACTGGTGAGGAGAGCGAAAATGCCACTATGGTCATCTTCGATGATGGCAACATTTCCTGCTTCGATGCTGGCGGCAACCAGATCCGTAAGGGTAAATACTCTGTTGAGGATTGGAGCTTGGAGCGTCACATCCCGTCTGTCGATGGTTCTCAGGCTAATTGGGCTTATGGTAAGTTGAAAACGACTGAAGGTGCTATTTTGTTCCCGTTCCAGATTAATGCTGGTGGTACAAAACCGACAGAGTTTGAGATTATCGATATCGATGCCAACCACTTGCGTCTCGTCTATGCAGCTCCTGGAACAGGTAGCTGGAGTGAGGCTACATGGTGGGCATTCACCAGCAACTCTGACGATGAGGCAGCTCTGACCAACTTCGACACGAAGTCTTGGACTTGGGATACTGAATTCCGTGAGGATGGTGCTGTTTGGGGTAATGCAGGTTATGCCGCTGGCGAAGACTGGACAAGTGGAATCTGGTGGGGAGCCAAACCCGAGGATCTGACAGGACAGCTTCAGCATTCTGATACTGGTGTTGCTACCGGTGAGGAGAGTGCCGACGCCTATATGACCTT
>JAEETB010000195.1 GCA_016286575.1 Prevotella sp. | reverse complement strand
CGATGGTTGATGGGGGTGTTACTCATCTGTGGATTATGGTTGTTCGTGGCGTGCAGCAAGGATGACGTTCCTGTTGTGGAGAAACAGTTGCAGGACGGTGAGTGGACGGGCAGCGGCGAGGGTCGCAGCGGAACCATCATCGTCAGGGTGACGGTAGAGGACCATCAGGTGACGGAGGTGACCGTGGTCGGCCAGTCGGAATCGAGCTTTGCGCAGGAGGCAATCAACACCATCTGTGAGAGTGCCGTGGGCAGAACGACAGAGATGAGCGTGGAGGTGGATGGCGTGACGGGTGCTACGCTGACCTCGACGGGTGTCATCGATGCCATCAACATGGCGTTGGAGGCTTCGATGGGTATGCCGGTTGATCCGAGCAAGATTTATGAGGACGGTTCGTGCGATATCGTCATCGTCGGTGCTGGCGGTGCCGGACTCTCGGCAGCTGTGGCAGCGTCGGAAACGGTTAGCAGTCTGAAGATCATCGTGCTGGAGAAGCAGGGCATCATCGGCGGTAATACCAACAACTCAACAGGCGGCATCAACGCGGCAGAGACGGATATCCAGAAGGGACTCGGTATCGAGGACAGCAAGAAACTGTTCTACGACGACACGATGAAAGGGGGCAAATATGAGAATATCCCGTCGTTGGTGGAGAACCTGGTGGAGCATGCGCCTGTGACCATCTCGTGGCTGACGGGACTTGGTGCCGACCTGAGCGACGTGGGACTGATGGGTGGCAGCAGCGTGAAGCGCACGCATCGTCCAAAGGGTGGCTCGGCCATCGGTCCGCACCTGATGAAGATCCTTAAGGATGCTACATCCAATAAGAACATTGAGATACGCATATCGAACAAGGTATTAGACCTGCTCTCTGCGGTCGATGGCACCGTGACGGGTGTGAAGGTGCAGAATGCCGACGGCAGCACGTATCGGCTCACGGCAAAGGCGGTGATCATTGCCACAGGTGGCTTTGGTGCCAATCTGGAAATGGTGACCAGTCTGCAGCCCTCGCTCAAGGGGTTTGCCACGCTGAACCATCCAGGTGCCACGGGTGATGCCTTCGGTTGGATGACGGCGATTGGTGGTGTGACTATCCAGATGGCGAACATTCAGATTCATCCGACGGCTGAGGCCACGAACCACATTCTGATAACGGAGGCTGTACGTGGCAATGGTGCCATTCTGGTGAACCACGAAAGCAAACGTTTCTGCAACGAGATGGATACGCGAGATGTCGTGTCAGCAGCTATCCTCGCACAGACGTATGGCGAAGCTTTTCTCATCTTCGACCAAGGTGTAAGAGAGTCGTTGGCCTCCATCGAGACCTATGCCAACCAGCATCTGCTCCAGGTGGGGAATACCTTTGCGGAATTGGCCAACGTGATAGACATCCCTGCTGCTGACCTTGAAGCCACGCTGAACCGCTATAACGCCCAGCAGAAAGCAGGCGTGGATGAGGACTTCGGGCGCAGCGCTGCACAGATGACGGCTGCATTGGAGACGGCTCCGTACTATGCTGTCTGTGTCACCCCTGCCATCCACCACACGATGGGCGGTCTGAGCGTGAATACCAATACGCAGGTGCTGAAGGCCGACGGTACACCTATCCCCGGGCTTTATGCCGCAGGTGAGGTGACTGGTGGTCTGCATGGCGCCAATCGTCTGGGTGGCAACGGTGTGGCCGATATCGTGGTAAACGGTCGTCTGGCGGGTATTGCAGCTGCTCAGAAAGTGAAATAATAACGCATGCTATCTGCTGACATTTTTGACGTCTTCAAATAATATGTCTGGTCGCTCGTCGGGACTCAGAAGCTCAAACTCTACGTTGTGCAGTTTCAGTCCGTCTACGTGGCGGGCGAAGAGTGCGTAGGCTGGGGTAGGGCCGGCCCAATGGGGCTCCGGGTAGTTCGTGCCCTGCTCGCGATAAGGTGTCGTCACTTTCTTGCCTCCCCCTCGGTATTGGATGCGGATATTGCTCAGAGAGACGTTCCTGATGGGTTCGCCTTCCATGCCCGTGATAATGATACCGGCCAGCGAGTCGCAGTCGTCGGCAATGACATTATTGATATAGATGTCGCGGGCTGACGACATGTGCGTCACTTCCTTCGGACCACGATTGCGACAGCCCGTCGTGATATAGATGGGATAATGGTGTACGTGACTCAACGATATATTATCGACCACGATGTTCTCCATCCGTCCCTGGTCCACCTCCTCGAAAGCCAGGCCTGAGCTCCACATACAGGTGCAGTTCGAGATGGTGATGTTCCTGTAGCCGCCATTACTCTCCGTACCGAGTTTGATGCGTCCGCATACCCAGTGTACCTCCTCGGGTATATACGTTCCGTCGAGGAAAGTCCCCAGCTTATAGCCAGTCACGATGCAGTTCGTAATGAGGATATGTTCGCAGAGCACGGCCTTCTTCAGAGCATACGAGCTTTTCAGCACGATGGCATCGTCGTTGGGTGTGTTCACCTTCGTATTGCTCACCGTGAAATACTTGCAGCAGTCGATGTCGATGCCGTCGCGGTTGGTGTCGATGGTCACGTTGTCGATGGTGCCGATGTCGCAGCCTGTCGTGATGATGGCGAAATGTCCGCCGCGATAGATGGTGATGTCGCGGATGGTCACGTTACGGCAGAGCTTCAGGGCGATGGCCTTGTCGCCTGTGCCGATGCTGCCACCGTCTATGATACCGTCTTTCTCTGTGTCATAACGTGTCAGTCCCTCACCGTCGATCATGCCACGTCCCGTGATACTGATGTTCTGCTGTCCTTCGGCCCAGATGAGCGAGTTGTGGAAGTAGGTATGTCCGCCGTCCTGATATTCGGGAGCACCGAACACCTCGCTCTCGTCGTAGGCTTTCAGCTCTCCCGGAGCCGCCAGGATCTTCGCCCCTGCCATCAAGTGCAGGTCGACATTGCTCTTCAGTCGGATGCTGCCGCACAGATAGGTTCCGGCAGGCACTACTACCTGTCCGCCACCTCCTGCCGTGCAGGCATCGATGGCCTTGTTGATGGCCGTGTGGTCTAACACTTTTCCGTCGCCCTTAGCCCCGTAGTCGCGGACATTATATGAGTTTGCGCACAGCGTCACGGAGACGACGATGAATGATAAGGAAAGCAGTATTCGTTTCATATCAGTTATGTGGATTAAAGATGTCGAAGTCTTTGTTGTAGGCTGGTGAATCGATGGACAGCAGGTTGAGCACGGAGTGGAAGACGTAATGCTGCTCGAGGACGGCTGGCAGTTCGCTGGCAGGCTTGTAGTCCCTGAAACCCTCCGAGGTCCATACCAGGAACGGGATCTCATACTGCACCTTTGGCGCGAGCTTCATGGGCAGGCCGTGCATGAACATCTTGTTCTCGCCGAGTGACTCACCATGGTCTGAAATAAAGATCATGGCGCTCTTCCAGTCCGTCATCGTGCGCAAGGTATCGATTAGTCCGTCCAGGAGGAAGTCGGTGTAGAGGATGGTGTTGTCGTAAGCATTGATTAGCATACCGATATTCTTCTCGCCTTCTTCCACGTTCTTGGCCACAGGCTTATACACCTCGAACTCCTTAGGATACTTGTCGGCATACTTCGGACCGTGGCTGGTGCTGGTGTGCAGAATGATGAGCACCTTATGCTTCGGGCTCTTCTCTATCCGCTCGCGCAGTCCTGTGAAGAGGATGTCGTCGTAGGTATTACCCACGTCGGGATAGATATCGCCAAGTTCTAAGTTTGTGAGATATTCGTCAATATGGATAGGCGGCTCTCCCCAATTGGAGGTACGCCACGACACATCGGCACCAGTCCTGAAGGCATAGTTGGGCAGCAGCTCATAGAGGTCGTCGCTCTCTTGGGGCTCGAGTATGGCCTTGGTGCCCGCTGTGGTGTAGGTCGCACACGAGTTGGTCTGATACACCTTCAGTCCTTCGCGCTTCGACAGTCGGGGATTATTCGGCCGTTCATAGCCGTAGAGCTGGAAGTTGGCTTTTCTGGCCGACTCGCCGATGACGAGCACCACTACTGCCTTCTCATCGTCCGTGATACGGCCGTCGGGCAGTTTGATCTCCTCCGCCTGTTTATCCTGACTGGCGCTGATCACGCGACAGGTATTCACGATATAGGACCAAGGCTGCAACAGTCCGCCCAGTTCCGTATCGTGCTGACTGATCCACAGCGTCTGGTTGATATTCGCCAAGACGATGGCAAGGACCAATGCCAGGGAACTGCCGCACCAGATGCCCATCTTCTTCGCTTTGCCGACGACCATGGGCTGCAGCAGGCACCACAGGGCAGGCAATAGGCCGACAACCAGGATGAAGAGCCACAAAGACCCGCTGAAGAAGCCTGACGCCTCTGAGTAACGGGTGTTGAAGACGTTCTTGATGGTCGTGTCGTCGATGATGACGTTGTAGGTGATGATGAAATAGAGCGCCGTCGCATTGATGATGGAGAGGATGGCCAGCAGGATGCGCCCCACAAACCTCGTCAGATACATCACGAGGTAGGTCATCATGAAGTTGACCGCCAACATGATCACCACCAGCGACGCCAGCAGAAATATCCGCCCACCAGTACTCTCATTGGTATTGTTGGCGACATAATCGAAGAAAGGCAGATTATATATCAACAAGGTGCCTATGCTGACGATACATGAAAATGCAAGGAGCGAAATAGGCCTGCGAAGTAGTTTCATCATTTTTATTTCAGACATTTTTAAGTTTCAGAATCTTTTTCCTGCTCAACCAGAAGACAACGAACGGAGTCACGAACCCGATGATGCTGCCCACACATACATCCACCATGAAGTGTTGCGAGAGGTAGATCCGTGAGTAGCCGCCCAGCGCAGCAAGAAACAGCATCAGCAACAGCGCCGCATGAAACAGTATCCGTGTCCTGAGGTTGTGCTCCTGGGCTCTCTGTACATAATGATAGGCCAGGATGATGGCGCAACAGGTAAAGAACACGAAGAAGGTTGAGGAGTGTCCCGAGGGGAAGGATGAAGAATGATGCAGCTCGACCCCATCCACCAAAGGCAAAACCACATTCTGGTAGTTCTCGAACACGCTAGCAGGGCGCTGGGCATCGAAGAGGAACTTCAATATCTGTACGATGGCACCTCCCGCCAGTTCGCTGATGGCAAAGAAGATGGTCATCTCCTTCTTCTTCCAGAAGATGGGCAGCAGCGCCAGGACATACAGCAGTCCCTCGGCCAGCGTCGAGTAGTACTTGAAGAAGGTGTCCAGGAAGCCTGTGTGCCATGAATTCAGCCACAGATGAAGCTCCACCTTCGGATAGGCTAACAGCAATCCGAATACATACATCAGCAAGACGAAATAGGCGATGCAGTAAACCGAAAGTGACTTTAGAATCTGTTTCACGCTGCAAAGGTAATCATTTTTGTCGGACAAAAGAACAAAAGAAACATAATTTTTTATGTCTTTATGTCCTGATGTCGAAAAATTTTGTATCTTTGCGCAGAATAAATCACACAGGAACAATGGACAATAGCCAGAACAATGCAGGTAAGATGAACATCCTGAGCCTGCTGAAGAATATCCTTCCCTTTGTGCTGCCTTACAGGTGGCTGGTAGGGATTACGTTGACACTCACCATTGTCAGTTCGCTGATGGCACAGGTGAATGCCGTGGTGCTCGATCGGGCTGTCGACGCCATCAACGCCCTGATACAGGTGCCCGATTTCTCGTGGGCCAGTGCCGTCAAGATCCTGACCACGATTACCGTTATCCTCCTGGGCAAGGAGGTGATCGGAGCCTTGGTCACCTTCTTCCAGCGTTATTATGGCGAGCGCATGCGCATCCTTGTGAGCCGTGACCTCTCGCTGCGGGTTGTCGAACGGATGCTCTCCTTCCGTATGGCCTTCTTTACCGCTGAGGGGAACGAGACAGGCAAGCTGCAGTCACGTATCGATCGTGGTATCATGAGTCTGTCGAACACGGTCAACAATTTCTTCATCGAGATCCTGCCGCTCTTCACGAGTGCCATC
>JAEETB010000194.1 GCA_016286575.1 Prevotella sp. | reverse complement strand
GGGGCAAAATTACAAATTTCCGATGAAACCGCAAAAAAAGAGGCTGCATTTTAACGTGCAACCTCTCTTTTTTATGTAAAATTAAAATTAATTCTTAAAGAAGTCCTTAACGGCCTCGTTGGGAACCATCTGCTCGTCGAAGATGTAAGCACCAGTCTTGGGGCTCTTCACCATCTTAATAACCTTTGTGTAAGCGCGACCATCCTTTGAGCCTTCGTGGAGGGTAGCGACGGTTTTCTTTGCCATAATCTATAAATTATAAACTGTAAAACAGATTACTTGATCTCCTTGTGAAGAGTCATCTTCTTCAGGATGGGGTTATACTTCATCAGCTCCATACGCTCAGGCGTATTCTTGCGGTTCTTTGTGGTCACGTAACGGCTTGTACCAGGCATGCCACTGTTCTTATGCTCAGTGCACTCCAGAATCACCTGTACGCGATTACCTTTTGCTTTCTTGCTTGCCATCTTTTAGTCTCCTATCACTTTAATGTCCTTCCAATCCACAAAACCCTTGGCAACAGCCTGCTTAAGGGCAGAGTCCAGACCAACTTTGTTAATCATACGAAGGCCAGCAGCGCTGATCTTCAACTGAATCCAGCAACCCTCCTCTACATAGTAGAATTTCTTGCTGAAGAGGTTTACATCAAAGCTTCTCTTAGTACGGTGCTTTGAGTGAGACACATTGCAACCTATCTGTGCCTTCTTTCCTGTAATTTGACAAACTTTAGACATTTCTATCTACTTTTTTACTTGTGATTTACACTTACTTATTCCAAACAGGGTGCAAAGGTACATATTTTAATTGAGATTCAAATCATTGCACCAAGCGAAAAACGAAGAATTAATATTTTTTAACCTTCATAGACCGGTCTTGGCTCATTTTCTTCCTTCAGAAAGTCCAAAAAGAGCTCCATCGCCTTGTTGGTGGCGTTGGTCAGATTCAAGTCTCGTCCCTGATCTTCTTCCAGTTTCAGGGTCACCACTCTTTCTTGACTTCCACAGGCCAACCAGATGGTGCCTACCGGTATTTCCTTTGTGCCGCCACCGGGTCCTGCGATACCAGTTGCCGAGATGGCGTAGTCGGTGTTCAAAGCCTTACATGCGCCCTTCACCATAGCTATTGCAACTTCCTCACACACAGCCGTTTTCTCCTCTAGCAACTGATGGTCCACACCCAGCAGACTCTCCTTCACCTCATTCACATATGAGATAATGCCACCCTTGAAATACTTCGATGCACCAGGCACTGCGATCATGGCCTCTCCGATACGTCCGCCTGTACAACTCTCAGCTGTGCTGACCGTCTTTTCTGTTTCCCAGAGGATCTCACTGACATCCCTGCTGATTACCTTACTTTCAAAATCCATCTATTTATTTACGATTTACAGATTTACTATTTACGATTTACTATTTAAATGTTACTTTCGAGAAGGCGGGGGCATCGATCGAACAGAATTCCCCGTCGAGATACTTGTAGTAGCCCACGATGCCGATCATGGCAGCATTATCCGTCGTATAACTGAACTTTGGGATGTAGATGGTCCAACCGTAGCGCTTCTGTGCATCGTAGAATGCATTGCGCAGACCGTTGTTCGCACTCACACCTCCAGCCACGGCCACGTGTTTGATACCCGTCTGCTTCACGGCTTTCTTCAGCTTCTTCATCAGGATGTCCACGATGGTCCACTCCAATGAGGCTGCAATGTCCTCCATGTGCTTCTCAATGAAGTCGGGATCCTCGGCCACCCACTTCTGCAGTGAGTAGAGGAATGAGGTCTTCAGCCCCGAGAAGCTATAGTCCAGTCCTGGGATGCTCGGCTCAGCGAAGGTGAAAGCCTTCGGATTACCCTGGCGAGCCAGACGGTCGATGATCGGACCACCGGGATAACCCAGTCCCATCACCTTCGAGCACTTATCGATAGCCTCTCCAGCCGCGTCGTCGATGGTCTGTCCCAACACCTCCATATCGTTGTAGGCATTCACCTTCACAATCTGTGAGTTACCACCGCTGACGAGCAGGCAAAGGAACGGAAGTGGTGGAATACTGTTTTCATTATCCACATTCCCCGAATCCTCACGGATAAAATGCGCCATCACATGTCCCTGTAGGTGGTTCACGTCGATCATCGGAATACCCAAAGAACGCGCAAAACCCTTGGCAAAACTCACACCCACGAGTAATGAACCCATCAGTCCGGGACCTCTCGTAAAGGCAATGGCCGTCAGTTGCTCTTTCGTGATACCAGCACGCTTGATGGCCTCGTGTACCACAGGCACCACGTTCTGCTGATGTGCTCTCGAAGCCAGTTCGGGAACCACGCCGCCATACGCCTCATGCACAGCCTGCGAGGCCGTCACATTCGACAGCAGCACCCCATTCCGAAGCACAGCCGCCGACGTATCGTCACACGAGCTCTCGATTCCTAATATATAAATATCCTTATCCAATGTTTAATCTTTAATGTTCAATGCTCAATTATCAATTGTCAATTAGTATGTCAACACTTCCACGCCATGTTCCGTCATCACGAGTGTGTGCTCCCACTGGGCACTCGGTTTCTCGTCCTCCGTGATGACTTCCCAGCCATAGGGATCATCGGCATCGATAAAAACGCGCCAAGTACCCATGTTGATCATCGGCTCGATGGTAAACACCATCCCAGGCACAAGCAGCATACCAGTACCACGATGGCCGTAGTGGTTAACGTCGGGCTCTTCATGGAACTTCAACCCTACTCCATGACCAGCGAGGTCGCGAACGATGCCATAACCGTATTTCTTACAATGCTTCTCGATGGCATGTCCTATGTCGCCCACAAATCCGTAAGGCTTGGCTGCCTCCATTCCGATTTCCAGGCACTCTTTAGCCACACGCACCAGCTGTTCTTTCTCCGGCGAGGTCTTGCCGATGATGAACATACGACTCGCGTCGGCATAGTAGCCGTCGAGAATCGTCGTGAAGTCCACGTTGATGATGTCACCCTCCTCGAGCACATCCTCTTCTTTGGGAATACCGTGACACACCACTTCGTTAATGCTCGTGCACACACTCATGGGGAAACCCTCGTAATCGAGACAAGCGGGGATAGCTCCATGATCCTGACAATACTTGCGGCATATCTGGTCGATCTCCAGCGTATTCATACCCGCATGGATCTGCTTGGCTACCTCGTCGAGCACACCTGTGTTCACGACACCCGCCTTGCGGATGCCCTCTATCTGCTCAGGGGTCTTGATCAACTCGCGCGTAGGCACCAGCTTACCCTTGTTCTCCCAGAACATGATGGTCTTATCCATTTCCGTTGGCTCCTGTCCCGACAGACAGTGCCATCTCTTTTTCTTGAAAGCGTTCATTTACCTTATTATATATAGTAAAGCGACGGACTCCTTCCGAAATCCGCTGCAAAGGTACGATTAAGTGAGCAAATATCCAAATTATTTTGAGATAATTAGGGAAAACCCTACATCAGTTTATAGGTTTTCCCCTTGTAGGTATGGAATAATCTTCTTAACTTTGCACCAGAAAACAAAAGTTGAACCAATTAATGAAGGAAAGGGTAAAATTATGAAGAAGCTGTATACACTGATGATGATGGCGATGATGGGCATGATGGCAGTATCGCTGACCTCTTGCGAGGACGAGCAGATCGCTTACACCCTCGAGGGTACATGGAAGGGAAATATGTACATCTCTTCAGAGTGGGATGGCAGGTACTACAATTCAACCGCTACCGAGATCACGTTCCTGAAGGATCCCTACACATATTCCAGCGGAACGGGCTACTGGGTAGACTACTACAGCGGAGCACCTTGGGACTATGTGGCCAACCACATCAACTGGGAGGTTAACAACCGCGTCATCTACGTGCACTTCGTTGAGGAAGGAACATCGCTCCAAATCCGCGACTATCGCTTGAACAGCAATCGCTTCTCCGGCTATATCTATGATCACGGCAAAGACGTGGATTTCGAGCTCTATAACGTCAGCCGCCCGAACTACAACAGCTATCGCTGGGGCTATGACGGCTGGAACAACTACTACGGCTGGACTCGTGGCGAGAGCGCTGACAGCAGCAAGGCTGTAGAGAAGCCGAGAAGGTTCGTAAGAGAGAAATAAATACGGAGCCGGGGAATCTCTTAATTGACGTGTATGCGATTAAGTTTTTCCTCGGCCTGATCGGCCAGCCATTTCTGGTGGCTCTCCTCTATTTCCTTCACCTTATTGTCGCGGTATGTCTTGCAGATTTCGGAATACCGCTTGAACAGTTCTTCCAGCTTATCCTTGGCCTCGTCGGCCTCTTCCTTCGGCAATTCTCTCGTCCTGTCAGCCAATAGTTCTGTATACTTGACCTTTACCTTGTCGATCTCCACCATACTGTCATCGTAAAGTGCCTTGACCGACTCTTTCAGGACGTCGTAGCGATTGTTGTCCACCTCGGGCATCGTGCAGATGATATGCTTCTCCTGATCATATTCAGCCGTGTTCGCCACGAAGAAATGATCCTCCTCCTTAGGTTCTATCACCTCTTGCTTGAACTCCGGATGTGACTCTGCGATGCCTTTCTGAATGAACGGCAGCATCGCCATCTCGCGAGGCACGAACTCAAACGAGAAGTCGTCAGGAATCATGGTGTCGGCCACTTCCTCAATATTGTACACATTACCCTCAATATCGGTAACAGTTAAAGACAACAGCGCTGCCGGCTCAGCCTTGATGCACAGGTTCATGTATCGGTAGTTCAGCAATCCTGCATGGCCTGTGAGCTTGGCATCCATCTCGCCGATCAATATCTTTATGGAATTTCTCATATCTTTTTCTTCTTAACGTTCTTAACTTCTTATTTCTGCTTCGGTGCATCGTTTTCCTTCAGCTTCGCGTTGAGCTGGGCTGAAGAGGGTGCCCCGGGAACGGAGATACCGTCGCTGATGTTCGAACTCTTGAACGACGACTTGGCCTCCAGATTATCTGCCTCCAGTTTCGGAGCCTTGACATCGCCCTTGAACTCGGTCTTACCGTTCACGGTGTTGTCACCGAAGAATTCAGCCTTCGAACCCTTCACAGCCACGTTGCCACCGTCGAGCTGTACCAAGGCCTTGCCACCGTCCTGCTGGATCTCTGCGGTTTCCTTGGCATAGACACCTGCCTTCTCGGCCGATATCTGCAGTTCCTTGGTGAGGGTCTTGTCGTCGGTGCGACCCACGAACAACTTCTCAGCCAGCATCACCATGTTACCGCCTTCCGCCAATCCCTTGTCACTACCTGAAGAACGGTCCATATCCACCGACTTCACGAAGACATCCTTGGCATTGATCATCACCTGTCCGGAAGCCTTGGCATCTTTGTCGAAGGCTGCCAGTTGCATCTTCTCGGCAGAGAGGTTCAGCGCACCCGTGACGTTGCCGTCCTTGTCGAACGAGCCCTGTCCCATATTCTGTGCTGCCACGTACCAGGAGCCCGTCGTGTTGCCCTCGGTGTCGAATGAGAGCATGCTGACGTTCTCTGTTCGCACACTGAAACTGCTATCCTTGGTCTGCTCCTTCACCTCGTAGTTGCCATCACTGATGGAATAGTCGACGGCAGCCACCGATACGTTCTTCGAATTGATCTGCACACTGCCCTCGGTCGTATAGTCACCGTCGGCTTTACCTTCCTCCTTCAACTGGGGATTCACCGTGCTGATCTCCACATCGTGGGTAGCAATGCGCACACAACTGTCATCGATCAGCGAGCCGTCCTTCTTATAGCTGCTGATGTTCAGCCTGCCCGTCTGAACGCTGATCGATGCCGCAGAGTTCTCTCGGATGTTATTGTCGCCGTCCTTCGAGGCAAATGACATCTGCTCGGCGGTCACCGTGAGGTGGGCGCCGGTTGCCTCCTCCTTGAAATGCTCGGTAGCATCCTCTACCAGTTTCTTCTCCGCCTCGAGGGCCTTCTGCCTGCGATTGACCTCTGCGAGTCTCGTCATCGTTGAGATCGCATTCTCAAGGGCATCGTAAGCCGTGGGCAGCTGGTTCTTGAATGTCTGAGACAGCTCGTCGAGAATGGTCACGG
>JAEETB010000010.1 GCA_016286575.1 Prevotella sp. | reverse complement strand
ACGAGCGCAGTCTGGGGAACGACAGCGTCTTGCGGTTATCAGTATAGATAGGCGACTTCCAGCCCGATGCCCATGTAAACGGTTCATTAGGCTGCAACTTGATGGCCTGAATCTCCATCAGTTTCTGTGCAAATTGATTCTTGATTTCCATAACGTTATACTTAATTTGGGTGCAAAGATACAAATTAGTGAGTGAAATACCAAATATAATTGGATATCTCTTTATTTCTTGCTTTTGTAGAATTTCTCGAGGGTGCGGTAGGCGTTTTCCTTTTCAGGGGAGGAGACCTCGGCTGACTCTACGTCGATCTTCATGTAGGGGGCCTTGTTGAGGTTCGACTTGGTGATGGGGTTCCACTTAGGAAGGCCTTTGCCGTTAGGATTGCCCTTCTTGCAGAAATTGGCGTAGTAGGAGAGGAACAGCTTGGAGATGGCGTAGTCCTCGTCCTGCCACTCGTAGTAAACATTGGTATCGAGCGTACCCATTGCATACTCAATATCGGCAGAGTGAACGGCTCCTGGGGCGATGGCGGGCTGCTGGGCTTCGGCCTCCTTCTCTTCCTCAGTCTTTTCGCGGACACCTCCTGCCAGGGCTCCTGTCTTGTCACCCATCTTGGCGGATACCTTTGGACGCGGGTGCATGTAATGATAGCGGTATACAGGCAGACCAGATTTTGCGTGATAGTCGCAGGCTTTCCATGTGGGGAAGCCAGTGAAGAGGTCGGAGGCGAGGTCGAGGCCTTTCTGGCTTAGGACGTCCTCGTCAGTAGTGATGCCATAGGCTGCGAAGATCTCGTCAGTCATACTGCCGAAGGTCGCCTTCATGGCGTTCTTGTAGTTCTGGAGTGTGGGAGCCTGTCCCTGAAGCACCTGTGAAGGATGGCCTTCGAGGGAGTTCCAGCCTGCGAGCATCGGCACTTGAGCCTGCTGGCCTTTCTCAAAGACGGCATCAGCACTCTCCTTCATGAAGTAGCCGTCGAGCACGACGTTGGCCATGCCCTTGGGAGGCAGGATTGCCTGAAGAGAGTCGGCATCGATATTCATCGCTTCACCCAGGCTGTCGATACCTACAGCCTCGAGGAGTTTGACACCTGCTGCATCGGCATCGGCCTGAGTGACAGGCTGATAGGGCAGCACCTCTGCACCAGAGGAGAGGAGGGCGCCTGCAATGAGATTCTTGGAGAGGGGCGAGCACATGAGGAGCGATACAGAGAAGGATCCTGCCGACTCACCCACGATATTGATGCGGTTAGGATCGCCACCAAAGGCGGAGATATTCTCTTTTACCCACTCAATGGCTTCCACCTGGTCGAGGAAGCCGAAGTTGCCGCTTCCCTTATAGTCAGAGGCTTTGGTGAGCTCTGGGTGTGAGAAGAAGCCGAACACTCCTTCACGATAGTTGGCCGTTACGCCGATGACACCCTCCTTGGCGATGGCGGATCCGTCGTAGCGGGGTTCGCTGCCAGAGCCGGCCATCAGTCCGCCACCATTGAAATAGATGAGTACGGGCAGGGCATCGGCTGTGGTTTTAGCTGTTGTCCAGACGTTAAGGTATAGACAGTCCTCGCTGCGGTCAGGACCACGGAAATTCATGTCGCCGAAGATGTCGGGCTGCATGGGATCGTTGCCAAACTGCTTGGCTTCGCGGATGCCCTCCCAGGGTATGGCAGGCTGTGGAGCCTTCCAACGGAGATCGCCGACAGGGGCCTGTGCAAAGGGAATACCCAGGAACTTCTTCACCCCATCCTCTTCAAAGCCCTCGAGGATTCCATACTGGGTTTTAACTTGAAGGGTTACTTCTGTTGCCTTCTCAGTGCAGGCACTCAAGATGGCGAGGCTGGCGATGGCCAGCATAGCTGTTCTGAATTTCTTAGTCATATATAATTGAGATAAAATGTCTATTTCGCCACAAAGATACGGACTTTCTGCCAAACGACAAAGGAAAATGCGAAAAATCTGCATCAACTTTTGCTGAAGCCGAGGGCGAGGACACTGAGGCGGACGTCGGAGGCCTTGAGGAGTTCCTGGGCACAGGCGATAACGGTGGCACCAGTGGTGACGACATCGTCGACGATCAGCAGATGCTTGCCTCTGATGGCTGCGGGGTCGAGGATCTCAAAGACATGTGCAACGTTCTCATTGCGCTCCCAGCGGCCTTTGCTCGTCTGGCTGCCCTGAAACACCTGACGACAGACGACCTCCTGACAGACGGGTAGGCCGATGACCTCACTCACGCCCAGGGCAATCTCCTCACTCTGGTTATAGCCTCGTTGACGGAGACGTTTCTTAGCCAGCGGAACAGGGACAATTCCATCGATTCCATCGAAGAATCCACTCACCTGTAGTTCCCTGGCCATCAGTCTGCCCATGACCTCGCCAATCTCAGGGTGGTTCTTGTATTTCAGGTGGTAGATGATGTTGGCAGTCTCTGAGTGGGCCTCATAATAGAAGAGGGCTGAGGCTTTCTCGACAGGTATCTGTCCCCAGAAGAGACGGGCCATCTCGTTGTCATAGGCTTGGCGATGGAAGTCTGTTCTCGGCAGGTGGAAATTACATGTTGCGCAGATGACCTCTTCTGTCACTGTCAGGCGATGGCCACAGACCACGCAGAGCCGTGGGGCTATCAGATCGAGCAGGCGACGCCAGAAACTAATCGGTTTCATCGAACTCTTCCATTTCATCGTCGACATCGAGGCACTGACGGATGATGTCGAAGGTAAAACCACGCCCCAGGGCAAAGCGCACGAGCTTCTGATTCTCTTCGTAGGCACTCGCAGCACGAATACTCTTCCGCTTCTGTTTCAACAAAGGGCGGAGGACGGCGAGATACTCACTGTCATCGATTTCATCGAGAACCCGTTGCTGGACATCATTGTCGATGCGTTTCTGCCAAAGGGCCTGTTGCACCTTGCGACGTCCCCATTTGTTATAACGGATCTTGTCGTTGATGAAGGCACGTGCATACCGTTCCTGATCGATGTAACGCTCCTTCGTGAGTCGTTCGATGACATGATTTTGTACGGTTTCATCGAGTTCCCATCGTTTCATCTTGTCGCGCATCTCTTGTTCGCAGTGCTCTGCCTGTGCACAGATGGCTGCCAGTTGCAGGAAGGCTTCCTGTTCGGTCATTTCTTTTTTCATATCTTCTTAGCTTTAAGGAATCGTTGTTTGCCAAATTGGTCTTGACGTGTTTCTATCTCCTGAAATCCGATCCCCTCCAGATAGCTGATGACGGCATCGGCTGTCAGGGGATTGAGCTCGAAATAGAGTTCTCCGCCAGGGTTGAGGCTCTTGATGGCATAGTCGCCAATGCGCTGGTAGAAGATAATGGGATTGTCTTCAGTGGCAAAGAGCGCTATCTCTGGCTCATAATCGAGCACGTTTTTGTCCATTCCATCGCGTTCTGAGGGTTGGATATAAGGAGGATTGCTGACAATCAGGTCCCACGGGCGTGAAAGGTGAAGGGCAGATGGTGAATAGTCCAGGGCGTCGCGATGTTCGAAGCGGACGGTGGCTCCAAGAGCATGGGCATTCCCAGTGGCGATGCGGAGGGCGTCGTCAGAGATATCCCAGGCACTGACTTCGGCCTCAGGCATTTCGAGGGCCAATGTGATGGCGATGCAACCACTGCCTGTGCCGATGTCGAGGATATTCCCTCCTGCCTGATGGCTGGCAAGAATGTATTCACAGAGTTCCGCCGTCTCAGGGCGTGGAATCAGGACACCTGGAGCTACCTGAAATGGTCGTCCATAGAATTCAGTTGTGCCCAGAATATACTGCACTGGCTCGCCTTTCTCGAGTCGGACGATGATTTTTTCAAGTTCCGTTTGGTCGTTTGAAGATAATTCCGTAACTTTGCCACAGAGAATGTCACTCATCGATAGCGAGAAGCGCGCATCGAGCACCCAGCGGACAATCGCTTTTGCCTCGCCAGATTCGTAGAGTGGTGTCAGTCTGTGCCAGAGTTCTTCGTAATTCATACTGCAAAGATAAGCAAAATTAGTGAATAGTGAATAGTGATTAGTGAAAAGTTTATGATAGACGACGAAAAATTCATGCGAAGGTGCATTCAGCTGGCCAAGAACGGACAGCGGAACGCGAAGCCTAACCCCATGGTGGGTGCTGTGATTGTGAGTGCTGATGGCAGGGTCATCGGCGAGGGTTATCATGTGCGTTGTGGGGAGGGCCATGCTGAGGTGAACGCCTTTTCCTCAGTGCGTCCTGAGGATGAGAAGCTGCTGTCTGAGGCCACCATCTACGTCAGTCTGGAGCCTTGCTCTCATTATGGTAAGACGCCGCCTTGTGCCGATTTGATCATCAAGAAAGGTGTGAAACGGGTGGTTGTAGGCTGTATCGATGAGTTTGCCGAGGTACAGGGCCGTGGTATCAAGAAGCTGCGCGAGGCCGGAATCGAGGTGGAAGTAGGTGTGCTCGAAGCCGAGTGTCAGGAACTGAACCGCCGATTTTTCACATTCCATCGTGAGGAACGACCCTATATCATCCTGAAATGGGCACAGACGGCCAATGGCTTTATCGACGATCATTTCCAACCCGTGCAGATTTCCAACGGGTTTACGAAGATGTTGTCACATAAGCTGCGTGCTGAGGAGGATGCGATTCTGGTGGGACGCGTGACAGAGGAGAGGGATCGTCCGCAGCTCAATGTACGCGACTGGCGTGGTCCTGCACCCAAGCGTCTTGTCATTGATCATGCCCACCCTCTGAACCTGGAGAGCTTGTATGCCCACCATATCCAGTCGCTCATCGTAGAGGGAGGTGCCAAGACGCTGGCGTCCTTTATCGAACAGGATCTGTGGGACGAGATCCGTGTGGAGACCTCCCTGATGACCGTCACTGATGGTACACGAGCCCCTCAGGTGCCTTCAGGTGCCAAGGTGGTTAAATCTGAAACATACGACGGCAACAGGATTGTGACGTTCCGCAGATAAGCACCTGACGATACAAGAATAGCCCTCGGAAGACTTGCACTTCCGAGGGCTATATATAATAAGGTGTAATCCTTACTTCACGAGAGCCTGACGAGCAGCGATAATCTTGTCCTTAGCCTCTGCGAGTTGAGCCTTCAGTTCGCTAACAGTTGTGGCGTTCAGGACATCCAGAGGAGCGAGTGCATCAGCAACGGGCTTGATGTCGGGATCATACTCAGACAGACGATCCAGAGCGTCGAGGATCAGTACGATACGGAAGGTAGAGTTGGCAGCAGACTCATCGTCGAAAGCAGCGAGGAACTTCTCTGAGTTCTGGTTAACCAGATAGAGCTGCTCAACGAGAGACGCTGCGGCAATCTGCCAGAAGTAGTTGATGCGGCCGTTCTCGTTCATAGCGTTGTAGAGGGTCTCTGTTGCCTCAGCGATAGGAGCATCGTCCTCAAGAGCCTTGAAAGAGGGGTCATTGATGTCGGCAGCCAACTTGGCAACAGCCTTGTCATATTCATCGATAGGCATCTCAAAGAGCTTGGCAGTCTCCTTGTCAACCTGGAGGGCAGCCAGGATGCGATACTTCTCAGCCAGAGTTGTTGCGTTCTCTGCTACTGCTGGATTCAGGAGGTAGTCGGGCTTAACCTGCAGTTCCTCCTTGGTCAGTTTGATGGAACCATTGCTAGCCTGGAGAATAGGAAGCTGCTTCATCTTGCCAATCTCAGATGCGAGGCTGTCGACGTGCATCTTGATGCTAGCCTCAATCTGCTCCTGCTCAAAACTCTTAATAGAATCACTACTCTCAACAGTGTTACCACTCTTGTTTCCTCCGCATGCTGCGAAAACCATTGCTGCAAATGCTACAGCGAAAATTGATAATTTCTTCATTGTTTTAAAATTTAGTTATTAAATAAAATAAAATTATTGTTCACCTTTTCTTATATATCTGCCTGGACAGTCAGTAAATAGCAGTATCGCCACCAGAATACTCATGAGCAGCATGACGCCCATGTTAAACCAGAGGGTCTTGATGTGCTGTGAGCCCAGGATCTTCTCACTGCTGTAGAAGGGGGCACAACCCATCGTGCTACGAGGCGTCAGGAAAATCAGACCTGCACGGGGTACGAGCGACGTCTTGACGACTTCGAGCATCCTTTGTTGGTCGGCACCAATCACGAATTCCTCCAGTTTGATGTTGTAGTTGTTCCGCTTTAGCTCCAGAACAGCCTCCTTACCTATCTGACGAATCATATTTGCCATCATGGCATCTGCCTTCAGCGTAGCCTCGTTGCTCCGTTTAGCGAGGATATCCTCGCACTTGGCAAAGTAGTCCTTGAGTGTCGGATAGGAGAAGTCCTGGTTGTAAGGCGGAATCCCACAGTACTCAGCCAGGAAGGGCAGGTTCTCTGCAATGACATCGGCATGGTTCTTGTCTATCGTCTTGCCGCGGTCTCCCTCGTCTTTCATGGTTTCCAACTGAGACTCAAGCTCATAGAGGAATCCTCTATTATAATACATGGTCTCATATTTCTCTTTATCGAGTTCAAAGAACGGCTTCTCATATTCGTTGTCAGTATAAGATGTGACTGCCAGTGCCTCGTAAGCCCAGCGCGAAGGTATGAGATTGCCTATGAATGGCACATTTCCTGTCGTGCTCTTAGGTGTCAGGTCGGAGAAGCTCACCACAAGTCCGCACAAGAGGATCTGAGGAATCAGCAACAAGGGGATGCTGATATAGATGGCCACTACCGAACTGAGGCACTGAGAGAGGAGCAGACCCGTCAGACTGGCGAGGAACGAGGTGATAAACAAAATGATCCACCAAGTCAGGAAGAGGCCCTGCAGTCCCATGATCAAGTTACCAATCACGATAAACAGGAAGGTCTGAAGGAGTGAAACACCAGCCATATAGACAATCTTCGACCAGATATAGCTGCCATAGGAGAGTCGGAGGAACTTTTCGCGCTTGAGTAGGGCACGGTCCTTAATGATCTCCTCAGCACTGCCGCTCATGCCGATAAAGGTGGCGACGATGACGGCCATGAAGAAATAGCTGACAAGGTTCTTGTTGTTCATCACGCTATATCCTTCGGGAGGTGCAAAGCGTGTCAGGAGCGAACATATAATGGCCAGCAACGGTGCTTCGAGCAGGGTGATGCACAGATACTGTACATTCGTAATCTTCGTACGGAAGTTCCTTCGCAGGAAGATGAGGAACTGTTTGAAGGCATTGGGCTTTTTCTGGTCTGAAGAGGGCACGTCGCTGACGCTTGGTGCTGCCAGCTCGCTCCTGTTCTTCAAATAGAGCTCGTGCCACTCCTGAGGCGACATCTTACGAGAATCGGACACCTCTCCGCTGTTGTTGAGGGCCTTTTCATCGATGATATTCAGGACAATCTCTGGGTTGACATTACCACAGGTAGGACAGGCGCTGGTCTCTGCATCGGCATAGTTGGCTGCGTCCTTGAAATAGGTGATAGCATCAATGGGATTGCCGTCGAACACGGGATAGCCGCCTTTATCAAGCAACCACAGACGGTCGAAGAGCTTATAGACATCGCTGGAGGGCTGGTGGATATTAACCACGATAAGCTTGCCTTTATAGGTCTGCTCCTTCAGGAGGTTGATGACCTTCTCAGTGTCTGCGGATGAGAGTCCCGAGGTAGGCTCATCGAGGAAGAGCACCGCTGGTTCGCGGATCAGCTCCAAGGCGATGTTCAGACGTTTGCGCTGTCCTCCGGAGATATATTTGTTGATGGCAGAACCGACCTTGAGATCCTTGGCAGCATCGAGGCCCAGGTCTCTGAGAGTCTTCATCACACGTTTGTCGATCTCCTCGTCGCTCATGCCTTCGAAGCAAAGCTTGGCGGTGAAATAGAGGTTCTGATAAACGGTCAGTTCTTCAATCAGCAAGTCATCCTGCGGCACGAATCCTATCAGGTTCTTGGCTTCCGGCTCAGTGATACTGTGGCCGTTGATGGTGATGGTACCTTCCTGTGGCGTCAGCGTACCATTGAGGATGGAGAGTAGGGTAGACTTACCCGTACCTGAGCCTCCCATGATGGCCAGCAGGATGCCATTATGCAGGTTGAAACTGAGGTCGTGCATGCCGTTGTCGCTGTTGGGGAAGCGGAAGTTGATGTCGCGTCCACAGAACTCCACTCGCTCTGTCTTCTGGAGGATCTCACCCAAAGCAGGGGCATATTTGCTGAAGATCGTCGAGTAGTAGATAGGCTTACCGCTTTTGCCTTTCAGCACACTGCTCTGCAGCCAAACCTGGAAAGCACCTGAGAGTACAGGGACATCGTTCAGCATCACGGTATCCTTACCGGAATAGGTAAAGATGAGCATGCCTAATGACGGACTCAGAAGGGTCTTCAACTGGCCATCCGTATCCTCCAGTGTGTGAAGCAT
The DNA here is from genome assembly GCA_016286575.1 of Prevotella sp. GTDB lineage: Bacteria > Bacteroidota > Bacteroidia > Bacteroidales > Bacteroidaceae > Prevotella. The sequence continues at coordinate 17,929 of JAEETB010000010.1, read as the reverse complement.
CACATGGTCAGTCGACTTGTTGAAGACGAAATCAGTAAAGTCCTGATAGACCTCATCGGAAATACCGAAGATATCAGCCATCGTACGGAAAATCAGTTCGTTTAGCTCACCGTCGCCACCGCAGAACTCCATCAATCGGAGTAGCAGAAGTGCTTCCTCTTTGGCTGTAATCTTTCCATGCAGACTGGTACAGATTGATTGTACGGTCTCTTTGGCATCCATGTCGACAGTCTCGTAGGCACCACGCATATCCGTGTACAAATCAAGATACATGTCGACATTCCTGATACCGAAATGACGGCGTAAATAGTTAATAAGCATGGACTTTGCCCACGCTTCATCTACCTGTTCTTCTTTGCCAAACAATGCAAACAAGCTCAAAAAACTCGACAAGATGAGGTCATTCATCTTTCTTAACGCATTACGATTTTAGTTCGAACTTAAATTTTGCTTGCAAATATATGAAAAAAAAGGGATTAAGAACTCGTAATGCAAGTTAAAAAGAATTAAAGTGGGCTATTTACGTCCGAAATCAGCCGGAACCTCACCCCATTTCGATGTTTCCCATTTGATGATGGGGTTACGGAAGTTGTGTGTCTGGAGCCAGTTCTCTGCTCTGAGAATGATCTGAAAGAGCTGTTCTGTTTGAGGGTTTCGCTCCAGTTTGGTCTTGCATTTTCGCTTCTGAACCCAGAGGATGGCATTGTAGGAATCGGAATAGATGGTCTTGTTGTGAAGTCCCTGTTGCCAGGCCAATGCCAAAGCGTGGACAATAGCGAGGAATTCACCTATGTTGTTCGTGCCGTGGACAGGGCCGTAATGGAACACCTGTGCTCCTGTAGCCAAGTCGATGGCCTGGTATTCCATGGGACCAGGATTGCCTGAGCAGGCAGCATCCACAGCCCACGCGTCTGCCCGTACTTCCAAAGGCAATGGAAGTACGGTATCATGACGATTTGTCGGGGGATTTAAATTTTCAATTTTCAATTCTCAGTTTTCAATTGAATCCTACATACGCTCGGGCACCTCGATGCCGAGGAGACCCATACCGTTCTTGATAATCTTGGCGACGTTCTTGGCCAGCACCAGACGGACGGCTTTTTTCTGCTCATCGGGCTCGTTCAGAATCGAATAGTCGTGATAGAACTGGTTGAACACCTTCGTCAGCTCGTAGCAGTAGTTGGCGATGCCACTTGGAGAATAGTCCTTACCAGCCTGCTCTACAGCGGCACCAAACTCGTTCATCTTCTGGATAAGCTCGATTTCTTTAGTGGATAGAGGTGAGTGGTTAGAGGTTAGAGATATGTTTGAGTCTGTTCTCTCACCTCTGAATTTGCGAAGTATTGAGCGGATTCTCGCGTAGGTATACTGGATAAAGGGGCCAGTATTGCCGTTGAAATCGATACTTTCTTCGGGATTGAAGAGCATATTCTTGCGCGCATCGACCTTCAGGATGAAGTATTTCAGGGCACCCATACCCACAACACGGGCAATCTCACGGCGCTCTTCCTCTGTCATATCATCAAATTTCCCCAATTCCATCGAGGTTTTGTAGGCATCTTCCACCATCAGCGCCATCAGATCATCGGCATCAACGACAGTTCCCTCACGGCTTTTCATCTTACCGTTTGGCAACTCTACCATACCGTAAGAGAAGTGAGTCAGTTCCTTACCCCATTTGAAGCCTAAGCGATCCAACAGGATACTCAGAACCTGGAAATGATAGTTTTGCTCATTACCTACGACGTAGATCATCTTGTCAATGGGATAGTCCTGGAAACGCATCTCGGCAGTACCAATGTCCTGCGTCATATAAACGCTGGTTCCATCGCTACGGAGGAGCAGTTTCTGGTCGAGGCCCTCGTTGGTCAGGTCTGCCCACACCGAGTTGTCCTCATGGCGCTCGAAGAGACCTTTGGCGAGTCCTTCCTCTACCTTGGCTTTACCCTTCAGATAAGTCTGGCTCTCGTAGTAGATCTTATCGAATGAGACGCCCATCTTCTTGTAGGTCTCATCGAAACCGGCATAAACCCAGTTGTTCATCTTCTCCCAAAGGGCACGAACCTCGGGGTCGTTCTGTTCCCATTTCACCAGCATCTCGTGAGCCTCTTTGATGAGGGGAGCCTCTTGCTTGGCCTTCTCCTCATCCATGCCCTGGGCCACTAAATCCTTGATTTCATCGCGATAATGCTTGTCGAATGCCACGTAGTAGTCGCCGATAAGATGGTCACCTTTCTTGCCGCTGGACTCAGGTGTCTCACCATTGCCCCACTTCTGCCAGGCAAGCATCGACTTACAGATGTGGATACCACGATCGTTCACGATATTGGTCTTCACCACCTTGTTGCCGTTGGCCTCCATAATCTGTGCCAAAGACCACCCCAGCAGGTTATTGCGCACATGCCCGAGGTGCAGTGGCTTGTTCGTATTTGGAGAAGAATATTCAATCATGACAAGCGGACTGTTCTCTGTAGCCTGCTTCATGCCGAAATACTCATCTTGATCGATAGCTTCGAGCAACTGCAACCAGGCACCGTCGCCTACGCAGAGGTTCAGGAAACCCTTCACGACATTAAATTTCTCGACAGCATTACAATTCTGTTGAAGGTATTCGCCAATCTCCTGGGCGGTCTGCTCAGGTGATTTTTTCGCAGCCTTAACAAAGGGGAATACCACCAGTGTCAGGTTACCCTCAAACTCACTTCTCGTCTTCTGCAGCTGCAGCATCTTCTCTGTGGCGTCCATGCCATAGAGGGCCTTCACAGCCTCGCCTGCAGCTTTACTAATCAATGCTTCTATGTTCATAATCTGGAATTTTGGGTGCAAAGTTACGAATAAGCGAGCGAAATTCAAAATAAAATGCGAATTATGTTTCATTTAACCGCCAAATAATAAGGACCCGATACTATCACAGCATCGAGTCCCCTGCAAACTTCAAACAACCAAAAAAATGATTGTCTGGGTTAAGTCCAATGGCGGCAAACCAAGAGAACTTGTTTATCTTATGAATAACAGCTCACGGTACTTCGGCAGTGGCCAGAGGGCATCGTCGACGATGAGCTCCAGCTTGTCGATTTCGTAGCGGATGGTGTCGAGCTTCGGCTCCACCTTGTCGTGATAGGCGATAGCCTTCTCGTGTTCATCCTCAATCTTATTGGCCAGCTTACGGGCGTTGACCAGTTCCTCTACACCCTTCTCAATGGCAGAGGTGCGCTCGGCAATCTCCTCAATAATCTTGATGTTACGTGCGGAGAGCTTTTCAGCCTTGTCGACAGGGAAGATGGCAGACATGTTCTCCACGTTCTTCAGCAGCTGACTCTGATAGTTGGTAGCCACAGGGATGATGTGGTTCATCGAGAGGTCACCGAGTACACGGGCCTCAATCTGAATCTTCTTGGTGTAGGTCTCCCATTTCACTTCGTTGCGGGCCTCGAGTTCCTTCTTCGTCATCACACCCAGACTCTCAAACATATCGATGCTTTCCTTGTCAAGGTAACGCTCGAAGATCTTCGGACAGCTCTTCTCCACGTCGAGACCACGTTTCTCAGCCTCGATGACCCACTCGTCAGAGTAGCCGTTGCCGTCGAAACGGATGGGCTTACAGGTCTTGATGTCCTCGCGCAGCACGTCGATGATGGCGTGGAACTTAGCACTGTGCTCAGTACCGGCGAGTTTCTTCTCATACTCAGGGATCTTAGCGTCCACACGCTTCTTGAAGTCAACCAAGGCCTCAGCTACAGCGCTGTTCAGGGCAATCATGGCCGATGCGCAGTTAGCCTCAGAACCTACGGCACGGAACTCGAAACGGTTACCTGTGAAGGCGAAGGGTGACGTACGGTTACGGTCGGTATTGTCGATGAGCAACTCTGGAATCTCAGGGATATCCATCTTCAGTCCCTGCTTGCCTGTCATGGAGAGGAAGTCCTTGTCGGCCTTCTCGATATGGTCGAGCAACTCGCTGACCTGCTTGCCGAGGAATGACGATACGATAGCGGGAGGAGCCTCGTTGGCACCCAGACGATGAGCGTTGGTAGCGCTCATGATGGAAGCCTTCAACAGACCGTTGTGCTTGTAGACACCCATCAGTGTCTCGACAATAAAGGTTGCGAAGCGCAGGTTTGCCTCAGGTGTCTTGCCAGGAGCATGCAGCAGGATGCCATTGTCTGTAGAGAGCGACCAGTTGTTGTGCTTACCAGAACCGTTGATGCCTGCGAAGGGCTTTTCGTGGAGCAATACACGGAAGCCGTGCTTACGAGCCACCTTCTTCATCAGTGACATCAGCATCATGTTATGGTCAACGGCAAGGTTTGTCTCCTCGAAGATAGGAGCCAACTCAAACTGGTTGGGTGCCACCTCGTTATGACGGGTCTTACATGGAACGCCCAGCTCCAGGGCCTGAATCTCGAGGTCGCGCATAAAGGCAGCCACACGCTCAGGAATCGATCCGAAGTAATGGTCATCCATCTGCTGGTTCTTGGCAGAGTCGTGTCCCATCAGCGTACGACCCGTCAGCAACAGGTCAGGACGGGCAGCATAAAGACCTTCGTCGACGAGGAAGTACTCCTGCTCCCAACCGAGGTTGGAAGTGACCTTCTTCACGGCGGGATCGAAATAGTGACATACATCCGTAGCCGCTACGTTTACGGCATGCAAGGCACGGAGCAGAGGAGCCTTATAGTCAAGGGCCTCACCGCTATACGAGATAAATACGGTGGGAATACACAGTGTATCGTCGATGATGAACACGGGTGATGTGGGATCCCATGCAGAATATCCACGGGCCTCGAAAGTAGAGCGGATACCGCCAGAAGGGAACGAAGAGGCGTCGGGCTCCTGCTGAACGAGCAGCTTGCCTGTAAACTCTTCTACCATACCACCCTTGCCGTCGTGCTCAATGAATGAGTCGTGCTTCTCGGCTGTTCCCTCAGTCAGCGGCTGGAACCAGTGTGTATAGTGGGTGACACCATTCTCTACGGCCCACTGCTTCATACCGGCGGCTACAGAGTCGGCGATGTCACGATCCAGACGGGCACCATTGTCCATCACGTCTATCATCTTCTCATAAACCTGCTTGGGCAGATACTTGTACATTTTCTCACGATTGAAGACCTTCTTACCAAAATACTCGTAAGGTCTCTCACTGGGTGTTTTTACGTCGAGCGGCTTTTTCTTGAATGCCTCACCGACAACCTGAAATCTTAATGCTTCCATAATTTTACTTTTTGTTATAAATATCAATTTGATTGTTTGATGGTGCAAAGGTACTGCAAATTGTTTGAATAACACATCTATTTACTTGCATTTTGTTTGTTAAAAACGCTTCAAATTGACAATTTGTAAACCACAAAGCGTGTATTGCTTACCTTTTGCTTTCACTTTGTATATAAAATCTACCATTTATTAGCAAACTGTTATCGGACACATAAACAAAAAAATCCTCCCCCTACCATCACGGTAAGGGGAGGTGTTCACCTGGAAAGATCAGGGCTGCAGCGTAAACCCGAAAACCAGGTAGCCTTTCTGTGAACAAGGGTTGCCCACAATCTGTCCGAAGACAGGTATTGAGAACGAATCCGTCACTTTGATTTCCTTTGTAGCCTTCAGCGCCACGTTGGTCACAGCAAAACCATTTGTGTCGTATAAGGTGGTGGCCCAAGGGACGATACCGGCTGTAGCAGTCCAGTCGACTGTGGCAAGTTTGAATGGGACGGCCACTTCCGCATAACTGCTGTAAGCGCGTTTATCGTCCTTATTGGTGCCGTCGTTGCCTCCAAAGTATGTAAACCACTGTATGCTGGCCACTCCGAAGTCGTAGCCGATGTTGGCCTCGAACATGTGGTTTGTACTGTTGGCTTCGTATTTGAAGTAGCGTCCATCAGGATCGAGTCCTTCGCTGAACCAATAGTCTGTGATGCCGATATTGAAACCACCAGTGGTAAAAGCCAGTGTCAGGTCGAACTCCTTCACATCGTCAGGGTCGGTCAGTCCATAGCTGCCCCATGCCGAGAGAGAAAGACCTTTATAGCCAATGCCGAGTGTTGGCTGTACGGCTGCGCTTCCACAATCCAGACCACGCCAGATATAACTGCTTACCAAATCGGCCGCTACCGTTGTCTCTACTTTATCCTGTGCCGTAGCACTATATCCTGTAGCGATCATCATCGCCATTAAAACAATCTTTTTCATAATACCTTAAATTTTATCCCTTAAACATATCTTAGTTATAGCAAAGCTCTCCATGTTCGTAAACGTCGAGACCTTCTTCCTCAATGCGCTTGTTAACACGCAGACCGTGCAGTTTCTTGATGCCATAGAACAGAGCGAAACCACAGGCGGCAGCCCAAAGGTCGATAACCAGAACACCAAAGCACTCAGCAGCGAAGAATCCCCAACCGCCTCCGTAGAAAGCGCCGTTAGATGTAGACAGCAGACCTGTCATCAGCGTACCCAGAATACCGCATACACCGTGTACTGAAGAAGCACCAACGGGGTCGTCAATATGCAGCTTGTGGTCGATAAACTCGATGGCATAGACCAGTACGATACCGCAAACCAGACCGATGATGATAGCACCTGTGGGTGATACAAGGTCACAACCTGCCGTAATACCTACCAAACCTGCCAGCACACCGTTGAGCGTCAGTGAGAGCGATGGCTTGCCGTACTTGATATAGGTGAGGAACATCGTAGCCACACCACCTGCAGCGGCAGCAAGGTTGGTGGTCAGGAAGACGTGCGAGATAGCAATGCGGTTCACCTCACCACTGGCAGCCAGCTGCGAACCTGGGTTGAAACCGAACCATCCGAGCCAGAGGATGAATACACCCAGAGCGGCCATAGCGAGGTTGTGACCAGGAATAGCGTTGCTCTTCTTGTCAGCACCGTATTTGCCGATACGGGGACCCAGAGCCAAGGCACCAATCAGCGCCAGCACACCACCTACGCTGTGTACGATGGCAGAACCTGCAAAATCGTGGAACACGTCGCCAAAGGTCGTCATCATAAAGCTGTCGGCAGCATCGTTGCAAAGCCAGCCACCGCCCCATGTCCAGTGACCCTCAATGGGATAGATAAACAGCGAGATCACTGCACTGTAAACGAGGTACATCGAGAACTTCGTGCGCTCAGCCATTGCACCGCTGACGATAGTGGCAGAAGTAGCACAGAAGACGGTCTCGAAAATCAGGAAACCTTCTACGGGAAGGTCACCCTTGTAGAAACTCAGGTCGCCCCAGTTGGGCATACCGATAAAGCCTGCACCCTCGCTTCCAAACATAAAGCCGAAGCCGAGGAAGAAGAATAACAACGAGCCGAACATAAAGTCGACAAAGTTCTTCATCAGGATGTTCGCCGTGTTCTTACTACGTGTAAAACCTGCTTCACACAGCGCAAAGCCTGGCTGCATCCAGAAAACCAACATGGCTGCCAATAGCATCCATACAGTATCGAGTGATAATCCAATTTCGTTCATAATCCTGAAAATTTTAAATCTTTATCTTAATGTTCAATATTCAATATTCAATGTTCAATGTTCAATCTTCAATATTCAATAACAATGAACTACTTCTTATCTTTAAGAACAGTGTCACCGTTCTCACCAGTACGGATGGACCATGTGTCTAACACTTCGCTCACGAAGATACGACCGTCGCCAACCTCGCCTGTATGGGCTACCTGAAGAATCACTTTCACCGTTGGGTCTACCAGGATGTCGCGGCACACGATGGTGATAGCGACGCGCTCGATGACGTCCGTTGAATATTGTACGCCGCGGTAGATGCGCTCCTGTCGGCTCTGGCCGATACCATGTACGTCGTGGTACTCAAACCAGTCGATGTCGGATGATAGCAAAGCTGCTTTCACCTCCTCGAACTTCGTCTTGCGGATAATTGCTTCAATCTTTTTCATACCTTTTTACCTTATTAAATTAATACTAAGCCCTCTTATTGGGTTACAATTTGTTGTTTTGACGCTGCAAAGGTATGACGTTCTGATAGAAATACAAACAAAAAACTTTCATTTTGATTGTTAAAAACGCGCACAACTATCAAAGTGTAAACATTTCAAGACTGAAGCATGTCTTTCTGCTATCATATTGCTTCATAATCCTGTCATTATGTTACAAAGTGTTAGATTTGATAATTTTGTGTACGGACACAGATATTCCTGTTGCAACAAAAAATCCGCGAAGCCTCGGCAGGTTTCGCGGAATATCAATTGGATAATAAAGAAATTTGTCAGCCTTTACTCCATGCCTTGATGCGATTCAGGGCTTCTTCGGTCTTCTCGTGACTGCCGAAAGCGGTGAAGCGCACATAACCCTCGCCTGAGGGACCGAAGCCGACACCGGGGGTGCAGACGACATTGGCACCATAGAGCAGGGCCTCGAAGAATTGCCACGAACCCATGCCGTCGGGGGTACGCATCCATACGTAGGGTGCATTCTCGCCGCCGTAGCATTCGTAGCCGAGAGAACGCAGCGTGTCCAGCATCTTCTTGGCATTCTGCATGTAGTAGTCGACGGTAGCCTTGACCTGAGCCTTGCCCTCTGGCGAGTAGATGGCCTCGGCGGCACGCTGGCTGATATAGCTGCAACCGTTGAATTTCGTACATTGGCGACGCAGCCACAACTGGTTGAGCGGGATGCGCTCACCCTCGAAGGTGCTGACGGTGACCTCTTTAGGTACGATGGTATAGCCGCAGCGAACGCCGGTGAAGCCTGCCGTCTTAGAATACGAACGGAACTCGACGGCACACTTGCGGGCTCCACGAATCTCGTAGATAGAATGGGGGATCTTCGGATCCTGGATGTAGGCCTGATAGGCGGCATCGTAGAGGATCAGGGCATCGTTCTTCAGCGCGTAGTTCACCCACTTGCGCAATTCCTGCTTGCTAATGACCGTACCCGTGGGGTTGTTGGGATAGCAGAGATAGATGACATCGACAGGACGACCCTTGGGGAGCTCGGGGATAAAACCGTTCTCAGCCTTGGTGGGCATATAGCGCACGTTCGTCCAGCGACCATCCTTGAATACACCGCAACGGCCTATCATCACGTTGGAGTCGATATAGACGGGATAGATAGGGTCGGTGACACCGATGAAGTTATCCCAGTGGAGCAGCTCCTGGAAGTTACCGGTGTCGGACTTCGCGCCGTCATTAATAAAAACCTCGTCGATGTCGAGATGGATGCCACGAGGCAGGAAGTCGTTCTTCAGGATAGCCTCGCGCAGGAAATCGTAACCCTGCTCAGGACCGTAGCCACGGAATCCCTCAGCGGTAGACATCTCGTCGACAGCCTTGTGCATGGCCTCAGTGACAGCAGGACACAGTGGCTGGGTGACGTCGCCGATGCCGAGACTGATAACGTCGGCACCCGGGTGCATCACCTTGAAGGCATTGACCTTCTTGGCAATGTCAGCGAACAGGTAATTGTTCTGGAGGTTCAGGAAGTGGATGTTTACTAATGCCATATTTCTTATGTTGTTTGAAGTTCTATTTCGCCGTCGAAGACAAAGGTGGCGGGACCAGTCATATAGACATGGTTATCACTCTCGCGCCATTCAATGCTGAGTGTGCCGCCATCCATGACAATCTGTGACTTCCGACCAGCACGACCTGAGACGAAGGCGGCTACAGCAGTAGCGCAAGCACCTGTACCACAGGCTTGGGTGATGCCACTGCCACGCTCCCAGACGCGGGTACGGATGCTACCGCCGTCCTCTATATGGGCAAACTCGATGTTGCAGCGCTGAGGAAAGGTGGGATGATGCTCTAATACGCGGCCCGTCTCACCAACTTGGTCAACATTGTCGGTGAAGATCACGTAATGTGGATTGCCCATTGACACAAAAGTTCCTTGATCAAGACCACGTGATTCGATGAATTGCAGTTCATTCTCAAGCACAGGTTCGAGCATATCCACCGTCACACTCTCCACGATACCGTCTTCGACGTGCAGACTCAACGTCTTGATACCTGAGAGGGTCAGCAGACGGATCTCTGTCTTATCCGTCAGCCCACGCTCAAACAGATACTTGCCGATGCAACGACTGGCATTGCCACACATCATGGCCTCCGAGCCGTCCGCATTGAAAATACGCATGGAGAAATCTGCTTCAGGCACAAGCGACTTGTCAATCAGTACCAGACCATCGGAGCCGATACCCTTATGGCGATCGCTCCAGGCGATGGCTGCAGCCTGCGGATCGGCAATCTCATTCTCTATCATATTGATATAGATGTAGTCATTGCCGCAACCATGCATCTTGGTAAATCTGATTTTCTTTGTCATATTGCTACTTTTTTGGTGAAGTTTGCTGCCGTTTTGTAACTTTTTCGGGTGCAAAGGTATGCATAAAGTTAGAATCCACAAAGAAAACCATCCATTTTGTTTGTAGAAAATGAGGAAATTTGACACATTGTAAACTAATCAGCCGAAAAACACGTTTGTTTGCTTACAACTTGCGTTTATATCTAGCGATTATCTTACAATGTGTCAAATTACTTCTTGTTTCATTTACGAACCTACGTCGAAGTCTCCGCTACTGGGAGCCATCGCTGTAACGGTGAACCAGGTGACGGTCCCATGATAGACCACCAGGTTGTGGCCGGCCTCGACGTTCAGACCCGTGAACGAAGCACCGTTGGCATCGTGGCTGGTGGGGTTGATGGCATCGCCGGTACCGTCCACCTTTGCCGTGAAGACCACGTCGCCGAGGTCCGAACCACTGACCGAAATCGATGTGATGGGAGCTGTGGCCGTCACCGTGCCACCTGAAATACTCTGGCTGACGCCGTTGATGACGGCTTGCGTGTTGAAGGCAGGCTCGCCAGGTGTCACGCCACCGCTACCGCCACCAGGAGTGACATCTTCGGTAGAACCAGTGCCGCTTGTGCCTGCGTTGTTCAGGTAGAACTCCGACTCCATGTCGATGTCGTAAGCCGCATAGCTCATCTCGACAGCCTTTGAAAGACTGCACAGGTCGCTGCCAAGACCAGCCTCGTTGAGCACCAGCTGACAGTTGCTGCGGAACCAGTCGCCACTCTTGTCCTTGCGGCTGACGATGATACCGGCGGCAACGACATCACCGCCACGGCCAAGCACGAAGTTGAAGTGGTCGGTGTCGAACTCGAAAGTAGAGAAGTTCAGGCGATTCTTCCAGTTGCTGCAGGGGAACTCGCCCTCGCTGTTCACGATCTCAGTCGTCATGGGCGCACCAGAACCGTCGGCATTGCGAGGGTTGAGCACGATGCGGGCGTAGTTCACCTCGTACTTGCCCTGGCGCTTCTGCACGGTCACGAACGTCAGCTGGTCACCACGCTGCAAGCCCCATGTGTTAATGAGATCAGCATAGGAGCGGCTGGGAGAGTTGACATAGGCCACATGACCCTGAGTGGCATCGATGGCAACATCAATCTCGGGCAGGTGACCCTGCGAGATGATGATTGCGTAAGGCGACCACTTCTCGCTCTGGAGAGGAATGAACTGGAAGAACTGGCTGAGGCTCTGACCTAAAGCCTGAAGCGTTGACGCACGCTCACGAAGGTACTTGAGGTTCAATTTCTTGAACTTGTTCATACACTGAAGACCATTCGTGAAGCCTTCAAACGAGTGGTTGCAGATGTCCTTCAGCATCACGTAGGCCATGACAACCACTTTCATCAAGATGCGCTGCACTGTCTGTGCATTCGTCTTGGGATTCTTTACTCGGCGGCTAGAAGCGCCGTTTGTTGTTGCATTGTTTACCATAACTTTAATAATTTAATGGTATCACTACTTAAATCCTACCCTTGGCGACCGAGGTTTTCTAGTGCTCAATTGGAGTCCGATTGGAGTTCGATTGGAGATGGATTGGACTTCGATTGGAGATTGATTGGAGATCTCTTGGAGATCAATCGGAGTTTAGCTTGAACTCTGGCTTGGGCAACATGTGAAAGACCAGTCATCCACATCGGGATTCTGGGGCAAAGGTACGGCGTTTTCCCTATGCCTCCTAGCGATTGGAAAAATGGTATTTACGATTGGAAAAATAAATAGAGACCCCGTTGCAGGGCCTCTATATCTAAATGTGCGCGAATGCCTTAACGCAGGACTAAAACCCGAAATCATCCAAGCGTTTCCGCAGTTTCCTCAACTCATCAAAATAATGCGAATGGTGGAAAATGTATCCGACTTCGTGGAAAGCATCATAGATAGGTTTCCCACTTGGGTTTGGGCGAATCTCAAAGTTGAACTTTACTCCCTTGGAGTCTGTTAAGTCTTTTTCGATGTTCTCATAACTCTTCGCGTAGTTATTGAACGACCTTGCGGTGAACCTTTCTTCGTCGCCGAACACTTTCTTTGTCAGGTAATTGGAAAACGGCTGGCGCGACTTTTTCTCCATGATGCCGATGCGGATGAAATAGAAATGCATGAGTACACAAAACTCACCCAGTTTGAAATCCGTCCCCATAATCTTTGTGGAATCACTTGTGCCATAATAGCGTTCGATGATTTTCAGGATACAGTCCGACAACTCGTCTTCATCTATCGGAGCATAGAATATGCCGCTCTCCGTAGGCGGAGTCTCTGTTACTGTCCTGCTGAGCGCACGGTATTTTCCACGAAGCATGTCAGACTTCTGGGCAGCCTGGTTAATCAAGGAGATAAGCGCCGTGAACTCCTTCGTACTGTCAATGCCGGCATTAATCATCTTGGAGGGATCTTGCGTGATAAAGCCTACCACTCCTTTATTACCCGGTTGGTGACGCTGTCTTATACGGATTGCCAGCGACTTGCCACCTCCTTTCCTGCCGCCAGCGATAGCCATGACAGGCATCGAAGGATCCATCAATGACACGGCAAACCGATCCTTAGGAATGGCAGCGATTTGTCCCATCGTCAGTTTCTGCACGACGTAAGGCACCTCACTGTTTGGCAGTATCATCGACTTTCCTGCCATCATCACCTTTGTTCCCAAATTGCGAGACGGAGCAAGGCCTCCCGCCGGGCCGATAGTTATATCTTTCATATAATCCTCTTGCTTATCAATGGCAAATATACACAAAAATGCTGAAACCTTCGCACATCAGGAACCATTTTCTGTTAAAATCGTAGATGTTTTAGCACTTTTTTGTATTTTCTCTGCCTTCCACTCAGAAATAGTTCTTATCTTTGCACCATTGGAACTAAAAACAATATGAACGATGACTTTTTTAAATCAGTTTCACAAGGAGGCTATGGAGCGTACGATGCGGAAAATCGAAGAATCAGAGAAATCTCCGATGAACTCCAAAGACTTTGCCGACTACATGAGGAGGAATCTCGAGAAGGCAAAGGCGATGGAGGCCGCTTTGAAATAGAGCAACGCGTAGCCGAACAATACGCCAAATCTATGGGGATGTGGATTCCTATGGATGAGGTGTTTGATTTGGGCGAGCCTGGTCCAAGCGGGAATGAAAATGACACCTATGTTTCTGGGACAATTATTTATAAGGTGAATAACCTACTCAATAGTGGTGGCATTGTGAAGCTATTGGATAAAGTGTTGTTGCATAATCTGCTATTCCCTAATACTGCATACATATTACATGGCTTTGCAGGATACGATAAGAGAAGCGTAATGCCAGTATTAATACAAAGGAGAATTCGTAATGCCCAGCCTGCATCGCAAATCATGATAGATACATATATGTCTGCCCTTGGCTTTACCAAAGAGAACGACGAAGGCCGATACTCCAATGGAGCATACGTTGTTTGGGATGTCGTTCCTCGCAATGTGTTGGCGGATACTGACGGCGATATGTACGTGGTGGATGCAGAAATGAAGAAGTTGTAAGATCTAAAAAATAGCACAAGAGGGACTGTCCCTGTTGTAATATTGCTTTCTTGTAGATATTATGGCAAAATTGACGACTGAAGAATTCATAGCAAAAGCCAAAGCGGTGCATGGGGATAAGTATGATTATTCCAAGGTGGAGTATGTGGATTCAAAGACGGAAGTTTGTATAGTATGCAGAGAACATGGTGAGTTTTGGCAGAAGCCCAAGAATCATCTTAGTGGTTATGGATGCCCTATTTGTTCTGGAAGAAAGAAAATGAGGACTATCGATTTTATTAACCGAGCGAAGTACATTCATGGAGATAAGTATGACTACTCAAAGGCAGAATATAAAGGCAATACGGAAAAAGTATGTATTATTTGCCCTGATCATGGTGAATTCTGGCAAAGAGCAAATAATCATTTAAAGGGAGTTGGGTGTCCTAAATGTGGAATATTTAAAAGTAGTTCTAAACAAAAGATATGGACACGAGAAAAGTGCTATGAAACAGCATTGCAATATAAAGATATTGGACTCTTTTGCAAAGAGCATCAGGTTGCTTATGTAATTGCCCATCGAAATGGTTGGCTTAAAGATTACACATGGCTTGATAGGAAAAAGCTACCTAATGGATATTGGACAAAAGAACTTGTAATGGATGAAGCGCACAAATTTACAAGTGCAGGAGAGTTCAAAAAGAATAGCAAGCTTGCCTATAATGCAGCAATTAATCATGGATGGATAATAGAATGTACTTGGTTCATTCCCCCCAAGAATGCTAAAAAGTGGAATTATGACACGTGCTATGAAGAGGCCCAGAAATATGGTAGCACAACAGAATTTCGCACAAGTTCTATTACTGCGTATTGTATAGCAAGAGACAAAGGATGGCTGGAAGAATATACATGGCTCGAAAAACATATAAATCCATTTAACTATGATGCCTGTTTTTCGGAAGCAAAGAAATATCAGTACTATAATGACTTTCGTGCAAAATCACATCAATACTATATGTACGCAAGAAAGCGTGGCTGGCTAAGAGATTATATCTGGCTCATTAAAGAGCCAATAGAGGTATATAACAAAAAATGGAATTACGACACGTGCTATGCAGAAGCCAAGAAATATAAACGAAGAGGAGCGTTTGGAAAAGGATCGAAGAGCGCATATAAGGTTGCTTGCAGAAATGGATGGTTAAGTGATTATACTTGGATGCAGGATCTTACAGCCACTGATGCTAAGGTGGATAGTGTTTATTGTTATGTGTTTGAGAAGCAGAATGCGGTATATGTAGGAAGAACGCTGATGTATCGTCAACATCTTAGAGATATTGAGCATTGTAATATGGAAAACGATACAGTGTATAAATACGCTCATTCCATTAATAATGACATCCCTCCTATGAGAATAATAGAAGATAATCTATCTATCCAGCAAGGAAGAGAACGTGAAGATTATTGGCGTAAGTATTATGAAGCACAGGGTTGTTACATGCTCAACAAAGGTGCTACTGGTCCTAAGAGCGGTTCCATTGGAGCAATAGGACTTGGGAAATGGACTTTTGAAAAAGCATATAAAATAGCTCAATGTTTTGAAACAGTAAATGATATGTGTGAAGAATACGAATACCTTTATAAAATATCAAAGGCGAGGGGATGGTTAGAAAAGTTTGATTGGTTCAGAGGCAAGGAAATTAAAATCGAGAAGCAAACAAAATGGACAGAAGAAGTTTGTAGAGATGAAGCACTTAAATATGAATCTCGGAAAGATTTCCGTAAGTATTGTAAGGGGGCATATGACAAAGCAAAGGAATGTGGATGGTTGGAAGGTTATACATGGCTATCATATATCAAACCTCTTTCTGAATGGGATTATGAGAGTTGTAAAGAAGAAGCAAGTAAGTACCCTAATAGGAATAAGTTTGGCAAGCATTCATATGGTGCATATACTTGCTCACGTTTGAATGGATGGTTAGACGAGTTCTACCCAGTTCCGTTACGGAGAGTTCTTGACTATGACACATGCAAACAACTGGCTTCGAAGTACAATACCAAAGGAGAGTTGTTGGCAAGTGATAGAAGTTTGTATGGTACTATTTTGAAAAAGGGTTGGATGAAAGAATTCTTCCCTGATAATTAAAAATGATAGATTATGGGAACATTGAAAGAGTATCAGTGCAATGGTTGTGGCTATACCATAACTGGTACCAGGAAAGGTCGTACCTTGGGTATGATGGGTGAAATCGAAACGGAAAAGGTTCCGAGGAAATGTCCTAAGTGCGGAGGTGACATGAAAGAAACGGGAACAGTCATCATGATAGATTAGAATAGGGCCTAATAGGTTAATCCAAATTGCCAGAGAGGGATGATGTTGCCATAGCCTGTTTCGATGTCGTCTTTGACAACGTAGCCTTGGGCTGCATCTTGTATCTGCTTCTGCTTTTTCTTCTTGCCACCCACCTCAAAGGTCTTTCCGTCTATCTCGAAATCACTAATCCGTGAACTGATGACATTTGTCTTGACACGCATCTGGTTATAGAAGAAAGTCTCGCGAATATTGCCAATATCGGCGCTCTCATGCCCAAGAAGATAGGCGAGGTTTGTGTTGTCAAGATATACTTTCTCGACCTTTCCTAAGCCACGTATGCCGCCAGTGTAGTCACGCAGTTGTCCTATCATACCTGCCTGTTCCATGTATAGGAAATAGTCGGGCAGCACATTGCGACTTACACCTATCACAGTAGCCAATGACTCCATGACTGGCTTGAAAGGAACACTCTGTGCTATAACGGCCAGTAGTTTTTTAAGTTTCTTACCGGTAGAGGCATTCATATTCGCATATTGGAGAATGTCAACCTCCATTGTCTGGTTGATAACCTGACGCAAGCGCATCTCATAGTTGCCCTCATTTGCAAATGGGTAGTAGCCATTTTTCAGATAGTCCTTAAAGAAAGGCAGAGGATGACTAACGGCATCAAGTCTTGCCTTTTGCTCCAGAATTTCATTGATGGTATATACAGGTACGCTTATGTTATGAAACAATGCCAGATATTCCCTGAATGAGAGTCCTTGCATGGTGAATATTAAAGCACGTCTGCTCAGGTCGGATGATCCTTTTATAATATCAAGTATGGAAGAGCCTGTGAATCCCACCTTCACGTCAGGATGATAGTCGTAGATGAGTTTCAGTTCGCGTGACCAATTCTCATATTTATGAATCTCGTCAATGAATATCTGCTCCCCACCGTCTTTCACAAACTCATCTACTGTATCGATGAGGGTGTGGGTTGAGAAATACAGATGATCAGCAGCGACATAGAGCATACGTCGCTTGTCTCTGTTATCCTTGATATACTGAAGAATCATCGTTGATTTTCCCACGCCACGTGGCCCAACAAGTCCGAACATTCTGGTCTCCCAACTCACTTGATCATACATATATCTATGGAATGTTGAAGTGGTTAGCTTCAATTGACTCTCCATGAATTCAATAAGCGAAATATCCATAATCGTTATATTTTTGCTGCAAAGATAATAAAATTGCACTAAAGGAGTGCATAAAATAAAAGAAAAATGCACTATAATAGTGCAAATTAACTATTTTTTACTTAATATGACCCCATGAGGACAGATTACTAACATTTCTGCCACTTTGTTTGGAAATCTCGGAAAGTTTTCGTATCTTTGCGGCATAAACTGAAGCATTATGAAGAAAATCCTTTTTATCGTCGGTTCACTGAGGGATGGTTCCTTCAACCGACAACTGGCCCGCGAGGCTGAGCAGATGATTGGCGCACGCGCCGAAGTGACTTACCTGGACTATAAGGATGTGCCGCTAATCAATCAGGACATTGAGTTCCCTGAGCCTGAGGCAGTAGGCAGATTGCGGGCTGCTGTGAAAGAGGCTGATGCGCTTTGGGTGTTTACACCTGAGTATAACTTCAGCTATCCTGGGCATGTGAAGAACCTGTTCGACTGGCTATCGCGCCCGTTGGTGGCTGGTGATTATGAGACGCCTACTGTGATTAATGGCAAGAAAGTGGCTCTGAGCGGGGCTGGTGGTAAGATGGCTACAGCCAAATGCCGTGAGAAGCTGACAGAACTACTCACCTTTATCAAGGCTGACG
>JAEETB010000193.1 GCA_016286575.1 Prevotella sp. | reverse complement strand
CAACCATCAAGGTGCCCATCTACGGTGTGACCTTCACCATCAGCTACACTTTCGGAAACTCAAACATCCGTGCCAAGCAGCACACCACCCGCGTACAGAACGACTACATCGAGCAGCAGTCGCAGGGTGAGGTGATTAACAGCGTAGGAAACGTGGCACAGTAATCATCAATCAATAATTAACGGCCAATAATTTTGGTCGTTAATTATTATTTTCGTAATTTTGCAAGCGATATGAAACAATTCTGGAATGAACTTTATGAGGCAATGGGGGGAAAGACCCTTTCGCTGTGGCTGACTCAGTTAGCCGTGTGGGCCGTCATCATACTGGCACTCCCCATAGCGACGTGGCTTAGCACGCAGGATTATGAGGCTGCTAAGACTTCCTATCACGTCGTGTTTGATATCTTCATCTCACCGTTCCTCATCTATTTCGTCAACTTCTACGTGTTCGGTCCTCTTCTGTTTTTCATGGACGAAAAGGAAGCCCGCACTTTCCGTCAGTTCAATAAACTGAGCAATCGGACGCGCTACCTGATCTTCGGTCTGTGCAATTTGATAGCGATCCCGTTGTTTAACAGCAGGTTTTTCACGCTATGGCTTCATCGCAACAGCATCCCCGACATGCCGGAAATGACCACCAACATGTGGATCGGCTTCTTCTCGGGTGTGTTCATGTTCCTCCTGCTCAACTGCATCGTGGCAGGCATTGCAATCGGCATCCGCCACTTCATCCGCACCCGACAGATCCGTCAGCAGCTGAAGGACGAACAGGCCAAGCACACGGAGGCAGAGCTGGCATGGCTGAAGAATCAGATCAATCCCCACTTCCTCTTCAACACGCTGAACAACATCTCGAGCCTCACGCAGATCGACCCCGATGCCGCTCAGGATGCCATCGCACAGCTCTCAGACCTGCTGCGCTATGCGATGTACGAGACCAACAAGAAGACGGTGCCCATACAGGGTGAGGTGGAGTTCATGCGCAACTACATCGCGCTGATGAAACTGCGCTGCAACGAGAAGACAGAGGTGAAGACCTCCTTCGACGTCGAGCAGAATGTGGAGATTGCGCCACTGCTCTTCATCTCGCTCAT
The DNA here is from genome assembly GCA_016286575.1 of Prevotella sp. GTDB lineage: Bacteria > Bacteroidota > Bacteroidia > Bacteroidales > Bacteroidaceae > Prevotella. Next base: position 4,983 of record JAEETB010000193.1, on the reverse strand, counting down.
CGAGAATGCTTTCAAACATGGTGTGAGCAGCAACCGGAGTTCGATGATCGACATCCATCTGGAACAGAAAGACAGCAGCATCGTCTTTACCTGCGACAATACGAATTATCCCAAGGACGATGCAGACCGCAGCGGCTCTGGTATCGGACTGGAGAACACCCGTCGCCGTCTGGATCTGATGTATGCTGGCCGCTACACCTGGCAGAAGTGGCTCGAGAATGATATTTACCACGTCCGGGTTACATTAAACATTAAAGATTAAACATTAAACATTAAACATTAAACATTAAACATTAAAGATTAAACATTAGAGATGAGCTTGAGTTGTATGATCGTCGATGACGAGCCGCTGGCGGTGAAACTGCTGGAGTCGTTCGTAGCCAAGACACCCGACTTGGAGTTGATAGGGTCGTTTACGGACTCTGTAGAAGCCATCAATGCCATCAAGGAGGAGAAGCCCCAACTACTGTTCCTCGACATCCAGATGCCCGACCTCAGCGGCATGGAGCTGGCTCACATGCTGCCCGAGGAGACAAAGGTCATCTTCACCACCGCCTTCAAGGAGTATGCCTTCGAGAGCTACGAGGTGAGTGCCCTCGACTTCCTGCTGAAGCCCATCCGCTATAATAAGTTTATGGTGGCGGTGGAGAAAGCGAAGGAGTATTATTCCCCTCGGGAAAGCGTGAACAATGTCCCTTCGACGATTTTCCTCAAGGTCGATGGAGAATACCGCCAGGTGGCATTGTCGCAGATTATCTATGTCTGCGGGATGAAGGACTACGTGATGTTCTACCTCGATGGAGAGCGGAAGCCACTGATAACCCACCTCACGATGAAGGCGGTGGAGGACATGCTACCCACGCAACATTTCATGCGCGTGAACCGTTCGTATATCGTGGCACTCGATAAGATCCGCAAGATAGACCGTAACGATTGCATTTACATCGGTGAGGAAGGCACGTCGGCAGAGATTATCCGCGTCACAGAAGCCTACCGCGAGACCTTCCTGCAGTATCTTCAGTCGAAATTCCCAGGTGCGAAATAATTACTGTACGCGCCCCAACATCTTCACGCGGCGCTCAAAACTCTCGCGATTGTCGAGGGCTCCGTTCTTGATGCGCGCACGATAGTTGTAGATGGTGTTCACACTGTAGTGGAGGAACTCAGCTATCTTCGACGAGTCCTCAATACCCAGACGGATCAGGGCGAAGATACGGATTTCAGTTACCAAACGGTTGTCATCCCGCTTCTGGAACCGCATTTCAGGCTGCAGAAGGGCATTGAACTCCTCGACGAAATTGGGGTACAGATGCAGGAAGACGGAGTCGAAGTTCTGCAGCAGTTCCTCAATCTCCTTTTCCTTCAGCTCCGATGATTTCGAGAGGCGATAGAGCTCTTCCAGTTCCTTGTTCTTCATCTTCTTATTCACCATCTTGCGGTAATCGTCGAGTTTGTCGATATATTGCGAGCAGAGGCTCATGAATCGTCCAATGTACTCTTCCTTTACACGGTTACTCTCTGAGAGTTGGGAGTTGAGTGTTGAAAGTTCCTCGTTAAGCGTTGAGAGCTCGTCGGTCTGTCTGGCCAACTGAGTATTTGCCGTAGCCAGTTCATCGTTTGAGGTCTTCAAGGCATGACGGGCTGTATCGAGCTGACGGTTCCTGCGATGGAGGAAGAAAAGCAGCCCCAGGAGTAACAAAGCCAGCACACTGACCACTACTATTGAGGTCCACAGACCACGCGTGTTACGGGCTACTGCCTTCTGGTAGTTGTTCTCTATCACGTTCAGGATGGGCGTAATCTGCCAGGAGCGCATACGGGTGTTAAAGCGGTTGTTGCAGTCCCAAGTGAAACGGATATACTTATATGAACGTTCAAGGTCGCCCTCGCCATTCAACAAATCAGCCAACTGCAATAACGAGGCCTGATCCATCACGGCATGACGCACATCGCTGAGAGCCGACTGCGACAGCCAGTAACGCATCTCATCCTGATCCTCGCTCACCAGCCAGCGGTAATAGCAGGCAATGGCGTAATCACGGCTGTCGGGACTGGTATTCCTGACCCACTGGTCACTGAGCCTGCGCCCTTCCTCCAACTGCTGACGTCCTTTCAGCTCCTGGATCCTGTACATCAGATAATCCGGATCCTGATGGTCCATCTGGGCAAAAAGCGAATCGCGGTAGGTGGTCTGCAGCTTGAAATATTGCTCCTGCATGGAGCGAATCTTCGAGTAATAGCCCAACTCACCATAAACATGCATCTGCGTCATGTAATAGTTCTTCAGACCGATGCTGTCAAGCTGGTTTTTATTAACAGTCTTCAGAAAGGCGAGCGCCTCACTGTAATAGCCCACGGTGGAACACTGGAAGGCTCTGAGCACACGACAGTTGCCAGCACGATCCCATTGGTTTTGACGTATAGCCCACTGTTCAGCCTCATCGATATAATAGAGGGCTGAATCATTCATGAAAGCCTTGTAACGTTCATACAGTTCGAATGCCAGCTGGTATTTCTCTTCGGGAGCAGTTGCCTTGACATATTGCAGACGTTTATCCTCTATCTGCCGTTCGTAGTCGGCCACATATTCCGGGGAGTGGTCGATGGCATCATCAATCTGCTCATAGATGGCCTGCAAATCATACTCCTCCGCAGAAAGAGACAGACCTGCCAACAAAACCGTTAGTAATAGTAGAGTTCTCTTCATAAAAGCTAGTTAAGACTTTGCAAAGATAAGCAAAATAAGTCTACCGTCCAAATAATTGCGGAAAAAAATGAAAAAGGACGAATACATCACGCACTCGCCCTTCAACGGTTAACCAAAATAAACTCTTTTTACTACTATTACTAACTAATTCTATTAACCTATATGAATAAATCAATGAAGTTCAAAAGAACATTTGCCTGTCAGACGGTCGGAGGCCGTACCTACCAATGCCTCAAAGACTCCAGGCTCTGCTGTCCACCGGCCTTTAGTCTCGTCGTAGAAACTCAGCGACTGCTTGTCGATTGTGAGGTTCACCTGACGGGTCTCGCCTGGCTGGAGGAAGACCTTCTGGAAGGCTTTCAGCTCCTTGACAGGACGATCGACAGAGGCTTGTTTGTCGCTGATGTAAAGCTGGACGGTCTCGGCACCAGCCTTGCTGCCGGTATTCGTCACGCTGACGGTGAAGGTCATCTGACCGTCGGCAGTCATCGAAGGCTTATCAGCTGTAAGCTTACCCAACTGGAAAGTGGTGTAGCTCAAGCCATGTCCGAAAGCGAAGAGAGGATCACTTTTCACTTTTCGCTTTTCACTTTTCACTTTATCTATCCAGCGATAACCCACGTAGATACCCTCCTTGTACTCCTCGTCGATGATCTGATGACCCTCGCGCCAGGTGCCGGGATAGGTGTTAAGGGCATGGGCACCACACTGCTCCAGACTGGCATACCACGTGAAGGGGAGCTTGCCTGAGGGGTTCACATCGCCTGCCAAGACGCTTGCGAGGGCCTCACCAGCCTCAGAACCGATGAACCAGCCCTGCACGACAGCAGGCACCTTAGCCAACCAAGGCATGGCCACACCGTTACCGCTGATATTGACGATGACAAGATTCTTATTCGCAGCAACGAGGGCTTCGATGAGTTCGTCCTGACCATAAGGCAGACCATACTGCTGACGGTCGTGACCCTCACTGTCCTGGAAACTGCTCTTGTTAAGACCTCCCACGAAGATCACGACATCGGCCTTGCGGGCTTTCTCCACAGCCTCAGCTGTCAGTTCGGCTGCTGTACGTGTCTCATAGAGAGAACGGCCAACGGTAACACCATTATAGCTCTGCACCGTGTCGCCCACATAACCACGAGCGAAGTCGACCTCTGCCTCAGCGAAACGCTTGCACATACCTTCGAGCGGCAGAATCTCGCGCTGAACCTTCAGCGAAGAAGAGCCTCCACCTACGGTCATCATCTTGATGGCATTCTCGCCTACCACGAGGATACGTTGTTTCTTCTGGGCATCGAGCGGCAGCAATGGCGCACCCGACTTTTCACCTTTCACCTTTATCTTTTCATTTCTTAAAAGCACGATACCATCCTGGGCGATCTTCAGGGCGGCAGCATAATGCTCGTCGCTGCAAAGAAAGCCGTAGGGTTTCTCACGCTTCATCGTCGTACGATAATAGAGGCGCAGCAGACGACGCACCTTCTCGTCGAGTTCCTTCGTAGAGTACTTGCCTTCCTGAATCAGTCGCTTATACGGCAGAGCCAGGTAATAGCTGTCGTAAGCGTTGGTAGCACCCATCGTCAGACCGTCAGTCCAAGTACCGAACTCCAGATCGAGCCCGTTGTTGATAGCCTCCTCCGTATCGTGGCATCCACCCCAGTCGCTGACAACGACACCATCGAAGCCCCAATCTTGTTTCAAGATCTTGTTCAACAGGATGGTATTATGGCAATTGTGTTGGTTTTTATACAGATTGTAGGCGCCCATGATGCTCCAGGCCTTTCCCTCAGTTACAGCTGCCTTGAAGGCTGGCAGATAGATCTCGTGCAGGGCACGGTCGGAGACGATAACATTCACCTGATGACGATATTCCTCATCGTTGTTCAGAGCGTAGTGCTTCACGCAGGCAGCCACACCCTTCGACTGGAGACCTTGGATATAAGGTACCACCATACGCGATGCCAGCCAAGGATCCTCGCCCATATACTCGAAGTTGCGACCACCAAGGGGTGTGCGATAGATATTCACACCAGGACCCAGCATGACACTCTTGTTGCGATAGAGCGCCTCTTCACCCAGGCTCTCACCATAGAGACGGGCCATCTGGGGATTCCATGTGGCAGCCAGACAAGTGAGTGCCGGGAAGGCGACACAAGAGTCGTTGGTCTGTCCGGCCTGTACCCATTCATCCCAAAGTACGTCAGGACGCACACCATGAGGACCGTCATCCGTCCAAAGGTCAGGGAAGCCGAGACGCTTCACACCAGGGCTCGAGA
>JAEETB010000192.1 GCA_016286575.1 Prevotella sp. | reverse complement strand
TCGACTATCTGCTGATACAAGAGTTTATATATAATGTGGAGGTGGCTGCTCCTCGCAGCATCTTCTTGTTTAAGGACAAAGGCAACGATGCCAAATGGTCATTTGGCCCCCTATGGGACTTCGATGCGGGTTTTGACTTCGACTGGAGTCAGATGACGACGGGGCACTATTTCTTCAAAGACTATCGCGAGACGGTGCTTGGCACCGACCCAGCCCGTCACATCAGCGACTACGCCTATACGTCTAGTTTCTTCACCGACATGTGGAAGAACAGACAGTTTGTCAGCGAGGTCAAGTCGCGCTGGAAGCAGATCAAGCCACACATCATGGCGGAGTTCTGGCCCGAGGCAAAGCGTTATGCCGAGGCCTGTGCTGAGGCCATGGCGCGTGATGCCCAGCGATGGCCTATCGACAAAGACTATCAGACGGAGATCAACCGCATGGAGAAGTGGTTGAACAGCCGTGCTGTGTATATGGATTATATGATTAACAACTACCCAAGTGGCAATTAAAATGAAGCGACTTATCTTACTATCCGTTTGTTCTTTATGCCTGAGTACCATCCTGGCTCAGAAGAAGATTTATATCCCTGAAGACCTACGGGGAATGGATTTGCAGGCCGACACTTCGCAGTGGAGTTTCAAACGGTCAGCGCAGACCGACGACCTCATCTTCATGTGGGAGCGCGGTTTCGGACAGGATGTCAGCAATCCTCCGATGCTTGAAGGAAAACCGATGGCTTTCAACCTCAACAACCTGATCGACTGCGTACAGTCGTTCTACACCTTCTTCCGCGATACGTTGGCTTTCTCTGAACCTGGCAGCAAGGCAGACCAGTATAAGATGATGGTCATGGTGATGTACTCGCTCGACGGTACGGCCTACGGCGGCACCTACGACAACTTCATCGGTAGCCTCTGGGTGGCTCCCAACCGTATTCAGGACACGAAGATGAACTGCATGGCCCACGAGCTCGGTCATTCTTTCCAGCTTCAGATTCCTGCCGACTCGGTAGGCGATGCGTGGGGTGGCAGTGGCTTCTTCGAGATGACCTCACAGTGGATGCTCTGGCAGGTGAACCCCGACTGGATAACCGATGAGAACTACCACTTCGAGGCATTCAAGACACTTACCCACAAAGCATTCCTGCACTTGGAGAACATCTATCACTCGCCTTATGTTATCCAGTGGTGGAGCGACCTGCATGGGCGGCAGTCAATCGCAGAACTTTACCGTCAGGGCAGGATTGGGGAAGACCCAGTGATGACCTATAAGCGGCTGTACGGACTCAGTCAGCAGCAGTTTTGCGACGAGATGTTCCGTGGTTATCAACACCTAGTGAACTTCGATTTCAAGCATGCAAGGAAAGAAACAAGGCGATATGCCTGTACGTTTGAAACAAAGTGTCGCCCTAACCCTACGATGGGTGGGGCGTGGCTACGCCCTGATAACTATCCAGAGGAATACGGTTTCAATGCCATCAGGCTCGACAGTCACGTGAACCTGAAGGCAAAGTCATTCGACCTCAGGCTTCGTGGTGACAACTTGCGCTATGGCTTTGTCGGCATCACCACTGACGACGAGGAAATCTACAGCGATGTGAATGCCACGCGCTTCACCATACCCAAAGGCAAGACTTTGAAGCACCTGTATCTCATCGTTATGGGTGCCCCCCAGGAGCACTATATGATCCCCATGCCTACTGAGGAAAACCCTGAGCCAAAGGCTGAGCTGGAAGACTACCCCTATGAGTTCTGGGTGAAAAATGTAAAATGAAGAGTCTTCTTCTTGCAAGTTCGGATTATTTTGTGTATTTTTGCACGCAATGAAACGAATCGTATTACTGTTTACCGGTGTCATGTTGCTCTTGCCGCTCTCGGCAAGAGACGAATACCGCTACCGTAACATCACGATGAACGACGGACTGGCGGCGAATACCGTGCGTAATATCGTGCAGGATCCTTACGGCTTTATCTGGTTAGGTACCGACAACGGCCTTTGCCGCTACGATGGCACACAGGTGCAGACCTACCGCATTGCTGAATTGGGAATGAACCAATATATCTCTTCCCTGCTCACAGCAGAGGACGCCATCTATGTGGGTACAGAGAAAGGTGTGTTCCAACTGAAGCAGGCATCGCAGCAGTTTACGAGACTGCCCATGGATATCAGCTCTGCAGTAACCAGTCTGTCGTTAGATAAAAGTGGTGACCTCTGGGTATCAACGATGGAGAATGGGGTATGGCACTATGGCATCAAGACGGGTCAGACCCGACAATACAAGCTGACGTCAGTCAATAATGCTGCTGCACAGATTCTGATTGACAATACCAACCAGATATGGACCATCACCAATTGGGGCGGTCCTGCTATCGAACGACTGAATCGTCTGCACGACCAGTTTGAACCGGTCGGCATTAGCTATGACGGCAACAGTGGTGGCTTGCGGATGCTCCAGACCCGCGACGGGCGCATCTGGATAGGTTCTTGGGAAGATGGACTGCTGCTGATGCACGGCGACGGCCGACTTGAACAGGTACTCAACCCTGCCTTGGCACGGGTGGGCCAGCATATCCATACACTTTATGAACGGGCCGATGATTGTATCAGTATCGGTTGCGACGACGGTGTCATCTGTTTTAATCCGAAGACCCGTGAATGGAAGCGGTTCTTTGAGGATCTGCAGATACCGCAAAACCGGCAGAGCGACCGTTTCGTCTATGCCATCACCAGCGATAAGGAGGGTGGTCTCTGGGTGGGTACCTTCTATGGAGGCGTTCACTATATCTCACCCGTAGGAAAGCGTTTCGAAGCTCATACCATTGAGACGGGTCTGCGGGGAAATGTCATCTCCCGGTTCTGTGAGGATAAGCACGGGCGCATCTGGATTGCCAGCGATGACGGTGGACTGATGTGCTATGATCCGAAAGAGCATCGGTTTGTGGATTACCCTCATCAGGATGTGTTGGCCCGCCAGAATGCTCATGCCCTCTGTTTCAGTGGCGATGAGTTGTGGGTGGGTACCTATACCAACGGTGTGTTGGTACTGAACATCGAGACGGGCAGCCTGCGCCAGTATATGCAGACTCAGGATCTCCATTCGCTCGACAACCCCAGCTGCTATGCCCTCTATACCGACATAAGCGGTGACGTCTGGGTAGGAACGATGGAAGGTCTGAACTTCTACAACCGTTTAGCCAACCATTTCGAACGTATCGGCAAGACCGATGCTATGGTCATCGACATCGATGAGGACTGGGAGGGTCGTCTGTGGGTCTCGACCGAGGGGGGCGGCCTGTGGCAGTATAACCCCACTGCCAAGAAGTTCCGCCAATACCGCCACAAAGACGGTGACGACTATTCTTTGCCCGACGATCAGGTCAACAATGTAATGGTCGATGAAAGTGGAAGGCTATGGATAGGTACCCAGAATGGTTTGTGTCACTATGATACAGAGCACGATCGCTTTGAGCATATACGTCTTGAGGTGCCCAGTCGTAATGTCATGGGAATCATTGAGGACAATGGAGCCCTGTGGCTCTCTACCGAACGGGGTATCGTCAGATATGAACCGGGAGCCGATACTGGCACTGATAATATGCAAAGACCTCAGACACAGCGATTCACACGTCATGACGGTCTTGTCAGCGAACAGTTCCAGCCAGGTGCCGGACTGAAGGCCAGCGATGGGCGTATCTACTTTGGCAGCACCAATGGCTTCAACACTTTCTATCCTTATCAGATTAAGGTAAACAGTGTGATGCCACCTGTCTATATCACGTCCTTGAGTATCATGAATCGCGAGGAGCATACAGCCGAGGGATTACCACTCGACCTTTCACAGACCAAGGAACTGATTCTTGGCTATGGTGATGCCCGGATGGTTGCTTTCTCGTTTGCCTCGTTGAGCTACTGCTCGCCCGAGAAGAACCAATATGCCTATATGCTCGAAGGTTTCGACCGCGACTGGAACTATGTGGGCAACCAGAACCGGGCTACCTATACCAACCTGCCTGCCGGCACCTACCTCTTCCGTGTGAAGGCCACCAACAACGATGGCCTCTGGTCAACCAACGAGGCTACGCTGAAGATTGTGGTGCATCCTCCCTTCTGGTGGAGTTGGTATGCCAAGCTGTTCTACCTGCTGCTCATCGGTCTGATCATCTGGTATTATGTACATACCCGACTGAAACGGGCCGAGCATCGTCACCAATTGGAGATGCAGCGGCTGAACGAGGAGAAGGAGAAGGAGGTGAGAGAGGCCCGACTGAATTTCTTTACGATGATTGCCCACGAGATACGCACCCCTGTGTCGCTTATCATAGGTCCTTTGGAGAAACTGATGAAGGTAGGTTCTCCCACCGACGATCTGCGGGTGATTAACCGCAATGCCCATCGGCTGTTGGAACTGGTCAATCAGCTACTCGACTTCCGTAAGGTAGAACAGCAGAGTCTGGTGATACATTTTGCCCCACAGAACATTCATGAACTGATCAAGTCGATCAGTGAGCGCTTTGCCCCCACCTTTGAGCAGGGCGGGAAGCACTTCTCAGTAGAGTTCCCCGACGAACAGTTTACGGCCATCATCGACCGCGAGGCGGTGACGAAGGTGGTTAGTAACCTTCTGACAAATGCCAATAAATACACCACCGATGAGGTGCGTCTGTCCTGCCATGCAGGTCCCGACGAAGACCATTTCCAGATAGTTGTTGCCGATAACGGAATCGGTATTAAGGAAGAGGATCAGCAACGCATCTTCGAGCCTTTCTTCCAGGCCGAGGGAAACAAGCCAGGCACAGGCATCGGACTCAACATCGTAAAAAACATTGTCGATCTGCATCATGGCACCATTTCTGTTGCCTCTGCTGTGGGAAAGGGTTCTACGTTCACCGTAGTGCTGCCAGTGAGTCAGCAGGTGATAGAGGAGGATGTCGGGAAGCTGACCGAAGAAAAAGAGCCATACTCTGAGGCCGACAGCCGTACATCGTCAGGCTCCCTTCACCTTTCTCCTTCTTCTGACCATCAAGGTGAAACCATGCTTATCGTCGATGATTCTGAGGATATGGTAGGTTTCCTATCCGAGAACTTCAAGGAGAAGTACGAGGTGATGACTGCCAGCGATGGTATTGAGGCACTCGACATTCTTTCAAAACATGAGGTGAACATCATTATTTCCGACTGGATGATGCCGCGTATGGATGGTGCTGAGTTGTGCCGTCGGGTGCGTCAGAACCAGCTTACCAGTCATATTCCTTTTGTGATGCTGACAGCCAAGACCGACGATGATTCGAAGGTAGAGGGCATGGACGTAGGTGCCGACACCTATATAGAGAAACCCTTCTCATTGCAATATCTTGAGGCCTGTATTCGTAACATGCTTCTGATGCGTCGCCGACTGATGGAGAAATTCTCCACTCAGCCTCTTGAGCCTGTGACCAAGATTGCACAGAATCCCACAGATAATGAGTTCCTCATCAAGATGAATCAAATCATCGAGGATAATTTCTCGAATTCCGATCTGAACGTCGATTTCCTGGCCGACAGACTGAACATCAGTCGCAGTGGACTCTTTGCCAAGATTAAGACCTTGGCAGATGTAACGCCCAACGAGATGATTCAGATTGTTCGTCTGAAACGCGCTGCGCAACTCCTGCATGAAGGGGGACACCTGGTAAGCGAAGTAGGTTATATGGTAGGATTCTCCAACCCTTCTTACTTCTCGAAGTGCTTCCAGAAACAGTTTGGCATCCGCCCAACCGACTATATCAAGAAAGATTGAGATTGAGTGTCGACACTTGGATTCGGACCAAGGACCCCCACCATGTCAAGGTGATACTCTAACCAGCTGAGCTATGCCGACGTTTTGTTTTGCGGGTGCAAGGACGGTGCAAGTCGAATGCAATCGAGTTCACTCGAATTGCTGAAGCATCATCCGAGGATGTCGATGTGGAACCGTGCAGCCCAGTTTGCGCCCTTTGCCGCATTGACCGGCTATGATGCAGCCATTCAGGAATCAGGTCGTTTGACAGATGATTGGATAGATTTGGGAGAATCTGGTAATGAAGAGTTGAACCGTAAG
>JAEETB010000191.1 GCA_016286575.1 Prevotella sp. | reverse complement strand
CTGAGCCATAGCTCCCAAGGGGAACAAACAGAGCAAGAACAGTGCCATTAACGGCTTTTGCAGTGATTTTAAATTCCACATAATTTAGAATGAGTTAGATAATTGTTATGATAATTAAAAAAAAAGAAATATTACAAAATAAGTGTCAAACCCGTCGCGGTGCCCACAAAACGTCTGCAAAGATAATATAATTTTAACTTAATTACTTTGTAAAATGTAACGAGGACTTTCCAATATTAAATATTTGTGGCAAAATGTTACAAATTACAAAATATTCGTTACATACAAAAAAGAAAAGACCAGAACCAATCCCTGCTAAACAACCCATAAAACACAAAAGAGCACACCAAAACGTGTCCCCGGGCATAAACAAAGGAAAATTTTGCAAGATGTAACAGAGGCTTTGCAACATGTAACTTTTCTATTTTGTGCTTCAAAATTACAAAATCTATGTTACATCAAATAAAACCTATTTCTTAAATTTAAGTTAACTTTGCGGTTGAAAAGCGGGCACCGTGATGGGTTTGACGCTCAAGAAAACCGGATAAAATCAATCAACGTTAACATAACACTAACTAATTCATTTAAAATTATGTGGAATTTTAAATCACTGCAAAAGCCATTAATGGCACTGTTCTTGCTCTGTTTGTTCCCCCTGGGAGCTATGGCTCAGAGCGTAGTCAAGGGAACGGTGAATGATGAAGCAGGTGAACCGATCATCGGTGCAACTGTAAAGGTAGCTGGCTCAAACATTGGAGCAATTACCGACTTCAATGGTAATTTCTCTGTTGACGCAGCCTCAAACGCTACTCTCGAAATCTCTTATGTAGGCTACACCACCCAGAAAGTGAAGGTAGCCGGAAAGAACAACATCACAGTCGTTATGAAAGAAGACGCTCAGATGCTGAACGACGTAGTTGTTATCGGTTACGGTACAATGAAGAAGAGCGACATCTCTGGATCTGTGGCAACGATCAACAAAGAGCAGATGGAGCGCAAGGTGCCCGTTAACATCGCCCAGGCCCTTCAAGGAGCCGCAGCCGGTGTGATGGTTACCAGTCAGGACGGTGCTCCTGGTACAAACTCAGCCGTACGTATCCGTGGTATCGGTACCATCAATGGTGACGCACAGCCTCTTTATGTCGTTGACGGTGTACAGGTTGGTACTAATGCTGACTTCGTTAACCCAGCCGACATTGAGAGCATCGAGGTCCTGAAGGATGCCTCAGCAACCGCCATCTACGGTTCTGCCGGTGCCAACGGTGTCATCATGGTTACCACCAAACACGGTCAGAAGGGTAAGATGAACATCAATATTACTGGTGACTGGGGATTGCAGACACTTCCTTACAAACTGAAGACCCTCACAGGTGACGCCTATGCACGCTCTATCCGTGAGTCGAAGTCCAACGACGGCGCGACTCTGAACAACCAGATCTGGGCAGAGGCTTACGACGGCAAGCGTAACCTGATAGACTGGCAGGACCAGATGTACCGTACAGGCTTCAAGCAGCAGTATGGCATTTCAGCCAGCGGCGGTACAGACAAGACACAGTACAACTTCTCTATCGGTTACCTCGACACAAAGGGTATCATTGTGAACACCCGCTACAATCGTCTGACCTCACGCGCAAGCGTCAAATCAAAGATTAATAATTATATTGAGTTCGGTGGTGACATCAATTATTCTTATTCTACTGTCAAGGGTAACAACATCGGTCTGGGTAATAACCAGAACCTGTCTTCACAGCGTGATATCGCCCAGATGGCTCCATCACTCGACTACATCGACGACGTGACAGGTGAGCACGTAAAGGTAAACGTTGTTAACGCCGACGGCACCTATGGCGCAAGTAAGGCTCCGACACCTGATGGTTGGGAAGGTATGACTGCCGGTGCTCAGAACCCATACGCCACTCAGATGGAAATCGGTCGTGAGACCCGCAACTCACGCGTTTCTATCAACCCATACATTGACATCACTTTCCTCAAGCTGAAGCAGCACACTCTGAATCTCCACTCGATTGCATCATGGACTCAGAGCAACTCAGACAACGACGAGTTCTCTGGTATGTATCAGCGATTTAACATGATCGGTGGCAAGATGACTAAGGTCAACTACGAAGGTCGTGACAAGGAATACTACAACTTCGGTCTCGGTCAGAGCAAAGGTCTTACCAAGAGTATTGAGACTTACCTGACTTACAACTGGAATACAGATTTCCACAACCTGACCCTGATGGTCGGTAACTCTGTCAGCAAGTATGAGGGTTCTTGGGTAAGCGGTAGCGGACATACATTCCTTTCTGCCGACAACCGTCAGATCTCTCTTGCTGAGACCATCAATCCAAGTAACGGTGGATTCAATGCTCAGGTACGTACTATTTCTTACTACGGACGTCTGGTTTACAGCCTCTTCGACCGTTATATCGTGACTGGTACCATCCGTCGTGACGGTTCTTCTAACTTCTCTGAAGGTCACCGTTGGGGTACATTTCCCTCTGCAGCCGTTGCATGGCGTATCAAGGAAGAGTCATTCCTGAAGGACTTTAAGCCCATCAGCAATGCCAAGATCCGCTTCGGTTGGGGTCAGACTGGTAACGCCGGTGGTATCGCTGGTCGTTCTACATACGCACTTTCCTCTGTCAACACCAAGTACCAGTTCTATCAGGAAGGTATGGGTGGTGGCCCGTTCGGTTCATTCAACCGCGTTCAGGGTCTTTATGCTCCACTGGTTGACACCAATCTGAAGTGGGAGACCAATGAGCAGTTGAACTTCGGTCTCGACCTCGGTTTCCTCAACAATGAGCTGACTATCACACTCGACTACTTTACCCGTAAGACCAAGGACTTGCTGATTGAGCGTCAGATTCGCCCATCAGCCGGTAATACCTCTATCTACACCAACTTCGGACAGATCAACAACGTCGGTTTCGAGTTCTCTATCAACTACAACAAGCAGCTGAACAAGGATTGGAGCATCAACGTGGCTTTCAACGGTTCGACACTGAAGAATGAGATTAAGAAGATGGGTGTTGACTATACCTCTACTTGTAGTGGTGGTAACAGCACTTACTCGGCAGACGATATCGACGGTTCAAACCTCGGTGCTGTCAATGGTACAGGTTTCGTATGGGACAACCACTCTATCTGCCGTGAGGGCGAGGCTGTAGGTTCTTACTTCGGCTATCAGGTAGCTGGGATCATCAATTCTGACGCCGACCTCGAGAAAGCAAGATTACAAGGTCAGGATGCTCAGATGGGAGACTTCCTCTTTGTGGATACTGATAAAAACGGTACTTTGGACGACGGCGACCGCGTGATCCTCGGAAATGGTCTGCCTTCATTCAACTTCGGTCTGAACCTCAGCGCAGCCTACAAGAACTGGGACTTCAGTCTGTACACCTATGGTGTTCTCGGTATGGATATCCTCTCATACTCAAAGATGCGTATGAGCATCATGAACCCATCGGATGACTCTTGGACACCAGCCCTTCTTGAGGAGAGCTACAATAATATGTGGAGTTCGACCAATACTGGCGCTTCTCTGCCTCGTCTGACCCGTCTTGACAACAACAAGAACAGCCGTATCAGCGATGCATGGATTGAGAACGGAAACTTCCTGAAGATTAGCAATATCCAGGTTGGCTACAATGTTCCAAGAACATTCCTCAAATCAATTGGTGTGACAGCTGCACGTATCTATCTGGCTGTCCAGAACCTCTGCACAATCTCTCCATACACCAAGTATGGCGATCCCGAAGTTGGTCAGGGTTGGGTTATCTACTCTGGTCTTGATACTGGCCGTTATGCTAATCCTCGTACATTCCAGGCTGGTCTTAATATCACGTTCTAATTAAAAAGAAATACAAGTATGAAAAAGTTAATCAAATATTTTGCAGTAGCAGGTCTGGGTTGCATCGCTCTTACCTCATGTAACAACGAGGAATTCCTGGACGTACCGCAGTATAACATTGTGGGTATTGAAGCTCAGTTTGAGAGCGATGACAATGCCCGTCTTGGATTGAACGGTATCTATGTTTACAATAACGTCAGCACACAGGATGACTGCTGGGGATTCAAGCCAAACCTGTTTACAGGCTGTCACCCGACAATGGATACCCAGTGTACAGGTTGGGACGTGAAGTTCCTTGATCAGACTTGGGATGCCAACGTTGGTGAGCTTGGTCAGGGCTGGGCTCACGCTTATGCAGCCATTTGCCGTGCTAACCTCTATCTGGCAGGACTGGAGACTGCAGAAAATGTAAGCGCCGAAGCTAAGAAACTCTGCGAAGGTGAGGCTCGCGCACTCCGCGGATATTTCTACTCCTGGTTAGCAACAACCTTCGGTCGTGTGCCTATGCTCGCCACTGGTGAGGATTTCAGCAATACGCCTAATAAGGCATCTGCCGAGACCTATGAGGAGATGTGGGACTTCATCATCGAAGACTTCACCGCAGCTGCCAACTTGCTTGACTGGAAGCCATTCAACAATCAGTATGGCCGCTGTACCAAGGGTATGGCAAAGGCTTATCTGGCTGATGCCTATATGTGGAAGGCTTACCGCTGCCCAAGTCAGGCCAGCGACTGCTACAACAAGGCTAAGGGTGAGCTGAAGAGTATCATCGACAGCGGTACTTATAAGCTCGTATCAAACTTCGCAACCAACTGGGATCCCGCAGGATTCTGGAACGAGGAATGTATTTGGGCTATGTGTTCAGACGAAGGTAAGGAATGGAGCAGCTGGGGTGGCGACCGTACCATCACCTTTGCTAATCCTAACATGCTCAAGTGGTTCTGCGCTTGTCCTGAGAATGGCGGCTGGGGTGCAGAGTATCTCTCTTGGGAGTGGTATGCCTGCTATGAGCCGGGCGACACCCGCCGTGATGCCTCTTGCGCAACAGGTGCTGTTCCCGCAGAAGAGATGGCTAAGTATGGTATTGAGAAATCAAAGGTTGTCTGGGGATATCATCCCTATCTGAAGGATTCTCTCGGAATCAAGAACGATTTGGGGAAGGTTGTACGTCCTTTCATCAATGCAGAAGGTGTTGAGGCCGGTACGAAGACCATGCAGTTCCACTTCACCAATGGTGAGTTCGCTCCTGCTATCTGGACAACGAAGATCTGGCGTAATGCCTATGCTGACGGCAACTCCTGGGGTACTCAGATGTGGTCACCGACCATCATCTACGGCAAGCGCTATCCAAACGTGCTGCTCGACTATGCAGAGTGCTGCTTCCGCACAGGTGAGGAAGATGAGGGCTGGAAGCAGCTTGACATCCTCCGTAACCGTGCTTGGGGTAACCTGAGTGTCGGTCAGGACTACAGCAAGTACTTCACTCATTTCAACGAGGTATATTCAGGCAATGGTAAGAACATGACTATGACAGAATATCCTGTCGGCGTGCTGACAGAGACTGTATCTGTACCCTCTGCTAAAGAGTATTACACAAAGCTTCAGGCTACCCCGAACCGTGTAGGCTATAACCACAAATCTGAGGCTTGGAAGGTGGCAGTCAATGAAGAGCGTCGTAAGGAGTTCAACTCTGAGTGGTGTCTCTGCCCGGATATGATCAAGTCTGGCTACATAGAGGATCACATCGACTACAACTATCCAAAGGATGACGGTGGCTCAGACTACGCTCACTATCCTTGGTCAAAGCGTACCTTCACTTTCGACATCAACAAGATGGATATGCCTATTCCTGCTGATGAGATCCTGAAGAATACACTCATCAAGCAGAACCCAGGATATTAAGCCAACTAAGACCTATAGATTTTTCTATAATATTTAAGTATTTATAGTAGTTAGTAATTAGACACATTGTTTTGGTATTTAAAGAAAAAAGTGTTGCGTCGAGATGACGCGGCACTTTTTTCATTACTACATGACTTCTCCAGAAATGTAAAAATGTCCAACTTTCTGAAAAAACACTTGGATGTTTCAAGAAAAAGTCGTATCTTTGCCGCGATGAATGGCAAGTTTTTCTATATGATTATAGTGGTGCTAACCTGTCTGGCATGCAACCATGAGCAGCGCGAAGCTAACTTCGGCACAGAGGAGGAGTGCCGCTACGATGCCATGCAGCTCGACG
>JAEETB010000190.1 GCA_016286575.1 Prevotella sp. | reverse complement strand
AACCATATACCAAACCTGTCGACCCATACGCAGTCAAACTGTTCCGCCAGCGATGGTACATGCTTGCTGACAATCATGAGCGCATGTCGATCTATTCGCTCGACCGTATGTTTTCAGCCAAAATCACGGATACACGCTTCCATCGCCCAGTCGACTTTTCGCCTGCTGAATACTTTGCTGAATACTTCGGCACAATGACCGACGGCACACCCATGGAGCATGTCGTGTTGAAAGCCCATGGAAAGATGGCCAACCTGATACGCACGCTGCCCCTGCACGCCTCGCAACGCGAGCATGAAAGTGGTGATGGATACACGATTTTCTCACTCGACATACGACCGACCATTGATTTTATCAGTGAACTGATGTCGAAGATGGATGGTCTCGACGTGCTGGAGCCAGCCAGTCTGAAGGCGAAAATCCACCAGATCATGAAAGCTGCCCTTGAACGGAATCCTTAAAAGTTAATAATAGAAGACAAAGCAACAAGATATGGAAAAAGACAATAATATAATTAAAGAGGATAATCAGCAAGAGAAGGTGTTGTTTCAGGATGCCTGCATCATCATTGACCAGGCTCAAGCGACAGCCTATCGTCAGGTCAACGAGACGCTGATTAAGCGTAATTGGCTGTTAGGAATGCGTATTCAGCATGAGGCGCTGAAGGACAAACGAGCTGAATATGGTGAGCAGGTAGTAAAGGTTTTAGCAAAAGAACTGACTGCAAAATATGGTGAGGGCTTTACATGGAGAAATTTATATAACTATATTGATTTCTACTCGAAATACAGCGGTTTTTTCTTGAATGAGAATGGCCAGTCTGCAGACGCTCTGACAATTTTGCACGCACTGAGTGCAAAATCTGAAAACATTTTCCACGCACTGCGTGCAAAATCCCCAATTAGGCTTTCATGGACGCACTATCGCATCATTCTGCAAGAAAACAGCAAGGAGGCTCGTGAATGGTATGAGCAGGAGGCAGTACGCGAAATGTGGGGTACCCGTACCTTGCAGCGCAATGTTAGCAGCCAGTATTACTATCGTCTCCTCCAGTCGCAAAACAAGGATGCCGTTCGTAGTGAGATGAAGCAACTGACTGCCCCGTTGCAAGATAAACTGGAGTACCTGAAAAATCCTGTAGTCGCAGAGTTTCTTGGCTTTAAGAATAATATCGATTATACGGAGAGTGATTTGGAACAAAGTATTATTGACCATCTTATTCCATTCTTGATGGAGTTGGGTAAAGGCTTTACGTTGGCAGATCGTCAGAAACGTATCCACACTGAGAAAGAAGATTACTATATTGATTTGGTGTTCTACAACTACAACCTACATTGCTTTGTCTTGGTAGATTTAAAGACCAGTAAACTGCGTCATCAGGATGTTGGCCAGATGGATATGTATGTGAAAATGTACGACGAGATGATGTGCCCTCAAGGACACAATCCTACCATTGGATTATTGCTTTGTGCTGATACGGATGAAGATGTAGCTCATTACTCAGGCTTGAATGGGAGTGACCAGCTCTTTGCAGCCAAGTATCTTACCTATATGCCTACCAAGGAGGAATTGCGTCGCGAGATTGAGCAGCAGAAAGAATTCTTCCGTCTGCAACATAAGTTACCCCCAAACTCAAACAAAAGTTAATATTACTTAATTTCGAGCAGTTTTTTCTGAGGTGTACAGACTTACCGTACACCTCCCTTTTTTCTTTGCAGCCGTAAACTTAAAAAGAATGATTTATGGCTGGATTGTTTTTTATGTTTGTAGTGGCAGTGGTGCTCGTCAATATGATGAGCGGCTACTCGGAGAGTGTATCTAATAATTAATAACCTATTTAATTTAGAATTTAAGGAATGACTAAGAAAAAGAAAAGTGAGGAGCGTGGCTTTGAGCCATACGTGATGACACCAGAAGAGGCATTGGCTTTCCTCGATCGCAAGGGAATCAAGTACGAGATCTGTGATACGCCCGTGCCCGTGTTAGGGAATAAGGTGAACTGCGGTGTGCCTTTGGACTCTGGTGAACAGATGATCGAGGAGTATTATTATCTGCCCAAATCGGTGGTTGGCCTGAATCCCGTGGTGGACATACCAACCCAGGGCGATTCGATGATCGAGGCGGATATCCATGAGGGCGACCTGCTGCGATTGGAGATTGGTGCCGTGGCGCGCGATGGTGATATCGTGCTGGCGGAGATTGACGGGGAATGCACCGCGAAGGTGTTCTTCATCGACGATCAGCGACAAAAGTGGCTCTTGCCGAGGAATAAGGATTACGACCCCATCCTGCTTAGTGCAGACAAGGAGACGAGGATATCAGGCGTGGTGCGCAGTATCGTGAAGAAAACGCCTCGTTTGTCGTTCAGTGAATGTGCTGCCATCGTCAATCGTGCCAGGTCGAAGAAGCGTCAGGAGGGCGATGCGATCCAGCGGCTGTCGAAGGCGATGAAGGACGGCTGTCCTCTGTTCTGGGCTGCTTCTGCGTGGGCTGTGGCTTATTGCGTGGTGCGCGACTGTTGTGGCTATGAAGAGAGCATGAAGGAGTTCGAACGCAAAGCCATGAACATGACGCTGCCAATGAACTTCAAGTTCGTCTGCACGATGGGAACCGTCCAGCGTACCATCAGCAACCACCCTTATATGCGTAAACCTATTGATAAGTGGAAGGAGAATGGAGCCTCTACACGTGAGATTGTTTTGGCAGGATATCTGAGAAACTTTCTGCTTTAGTTTCTGCCGTGCAGAAAGTTTTACCCTAAAAGTTTCTGCTTTCTGCACCGACTTTCTGCTTTTGTTTCTGAATGCGTTTCAAGAGATTGGAACGCATTTTTTTTGTGCTTAATTTTGCACTGTCAACGAACGGAAACGGGGTTTGGACAAGCGATCTT
Organism: Prevotella sp.; assembly: GCA_016286575.1. Lineage (GTDB taxonomy): Bacteria > Bacteroidota > Bacteroidia > Bacteroidales > Bacteroidaceae > Prevotella. Next base: position 3,247 of record JAEETB010000190.1, on the reverse strand, counting down.
TGACTTACTGAAACAAAGGACACGGCGGGAAGGCCCGGACGAAATTAAAACATTAAACATTAAATATTAAACATTAGAAATTATGAAAGCAATTACAAAAATCAACAGTAACATCAATTATGAGCAGGAGATCAGAATCCTGCTGGACAATAAGGCTGTGCTCGATGCAGCCGAGGAGATCATCGCTGATCAGCTGGCAATGCTGAACCGCAATAGCAAGTTCTGTCACAAACCAACGGAGATCGGTAGGAGGTTCGGGATGAGTGGAGCTGACCTGAACTCTTTTCTTAAAGACCAGAAGGTCATCTACAAATGTGGCGGGGTGTGGACGATTGCCACGAAATATGTGCATGAGGGATACACCGACTACTTCTATACTTGCAAGTATGACAGGAATGGTCGCAGAAAGCTGGTGCCGCACTTGGTGTGGACGGATGCAGGGCGACAGTTCTTACTTAATTTTATTAAGTGATGGAGACGGTATTGAATCGGTATCACATTCCCGTGAGGAAGTGGTGCGCCTCGTGCGAGCATAAGGAGGTGGACAATGAAGGGACGCGCATCTGTTCAGGAATGATGCTGAAGGTGCCGCAGAACTTCATCTGTCCGAAATGGCAACTGAGCGACGGCATGAAGAATGCTGGTAAAGGGGGAGGTGTGGTTCGCCTAATAGGAATGCAAGAAGTTATTATTCATTAACCGAGTCGGAGGAATGAGCGAAGGTGGGAAAGTATCCGGATAGAAATTGAGCTCAACTGAAAAACACATCGCTTTCCGATGCTCACAAATTCGACAAAATTATGAAAAAGTACATTGAAATTTCAGAAGAGGCGCTGATGCGTCTGGTAGAGAGTGGTAATTGTGTCAAGGGTGCCTTGCACCGTGACGAGTGGACAGGTAAGCTGTATTTCAAGGCATACAGCCGTAAGCCTCAGATCAAGCACAAGGATGTGCTGGTCAAGAAATTGCCTTGGGGCTGGGTCAGGGAGTCGCTGGAGCGTATCAAGGTGTTCGGCAGTTTCCCGAAGGATATGGGTACTGCGAGCGTCATGAGATTGCTCGAAGAGCACAACCGCGATGCGAAGAACGCCCTTATTGAGCGTGAACTGGACATCATCGAGTTTTGTTAACTTTTAGACAGAAGGACAGAAGATTATGGGATTTTGTTATCAGAAGAATTTCTTTAATCCGACGTTGCCAGTGGACGAGGCCCAGTTCTGGGCCCTCGTCAAGGCGACGAAATGGAACGAAGCCATTGATAAGTTCCGCGAGACTGGCGATCAGAAGCTGAAACGTGGGCTGCCTGCGTTTATCTTCCAAGCCACCTTCGACGAGACGGAATCGAAAAAGGGGGTAGTGGGTGCCTGGCGCAAGCAGAGTGCAACACACTTGACTGGACTTGTGGTGATGGACATTGACCATGTCGACGACCCCAAGGCGGTTTTTGATTCTTGGCACGGATCACACGGATGGACACGGATTTTGCTCGTTTACATTACGCCAAGTGGCAAGGGGCTCAAGGTGGTCTTCAAGGCTGACCCCAAAGATGGTAATCTCATCGACAACCAGCACGCGATGGCGAAGGTTTTGGGCGTGGAGGTTGACGAAAGTTGCAAGGATGCAAGCCGTATGAGCTTCATCTGCAAAGAATCGGATATTTTGTATATTAATAAGGAACTATTTACTTATGAGAACAAGGAATTTAGTGAGCGATATACTGCTCTATATCGAGACGGTCATTCACAGGGTTCGAAGGAGGATCTTTTAGGCATCTCTCAAAATGAGAGCCGTGTTAATCCGTGCCAAGAAAAAGAATTTAAGGGCAGACCTTATTCGGAGATCATCGACGAGTGGTGGAAGCGTAATGGAGGTGTGCCGCAGGAGGGTGAGCGGAATGTGAAGCTGTATCAGTTGGCAGTGAATCTGAGGTCGATTTGCGACAATAACAAAGCGCTGTTGCTCCAGGTGATGCCTCGACTGGGACTCGACGAACAGGAATTGCAGAGCATCGTGGAATCTGCCTGCAAGGAAACACCCAAGGGTATCAGCAAAATGTTGCTTAGCATTTTAAGTGAGAATGGGAAAGTGAAAAATGAACAGTTGGCGACACTGAAGGACATGAATCAGTGGCTTTGGGACTGGGGCGAGCAGATTGAGAAGATGTTTGAGGATTATCCTATTCTACGGGACATCTGCAAGGGGCTTAAGCGCAATCAGTATGTGGCTGCCCTGTTCGTGGCCGGTGGTCTGATGATGACCTTGATGACAAGGTGTACCTATCGTTTCTATCATCGACCAGAAGAACTGCGACGTCTGAATAACTCGACGCTGATCATTGGTGATCCTGCATCAGGTAAAAGCTTTGCGACGCGATTGTATAAGTTGTTGGCTGCTCCTATCGTATATGCTGATAAGGTGGGCAAGGATGCCATTAACGCCTATCGTGAGCAGATGCGCACCAAGGGTGCCAATAAGGAGAAGCCGAAAAAGCCCAAGGTCGTCGTGCGTATACACCCTGCTCGAACCTCGAATGCGCAGTTCATTCAGGATATGGTCAATTCTGTGGAGGAAGTCGATGGCGAGATGATGCAGCTGCACATGCTGACGTTCGACACGGAGCTGGATAATACGCTCAATCTGCAGAAGGGTGGGGCGTATATCGACAAGCAGAGTCTCCAGCTGAAAGCGTTTCATAACGAGGAGGACGGTCAGGCGTATTCGAATAACGATTCGATATTCCAGGAGTTCTTCGTGGTTTGGAATTACATCTACACTGGCACACCCATCGCCCTGAAGAAGATGGTGAATGAGCAGAATTTCGGAAGCGGTTTGGCCACTCGCTTGACCTGTATCCCCCTGCCAGCCACGAATTTCGAGATGATGGAGCGCGAGTCGAAGGTGGACTTTGAGAGCGATGGCCGTCTGAAAGCCTGGGCATTTAAGCTCGACAAGATGAAGGGTTTGCTCAGCGTCGACAAGATTGTCGATGAGCTCTACGACTGGACGGCCCGCCGCATGATGGACGCCAAGGAGAATGAATCCAAGGCTGACGAGATGCTGCTGAAGCGCTGTGCCTACCACGGGCTTAACTTCTCTGCGCCGTTTATCGTGATGCGCCACTGGGATCAGTTGAAGCAGGATGGGGAGTTCTACTGTGGTGAGTTTGAGACGGACGAGGTCGATTGGCGCCTCGCAGAGTTATTGGTTAATATCCAATACGCCTGCCAGCGTCATTTCTTCGGAGCCA
>JAEETB010000189.1 GCA_016286575.1 Prevotella sp. | reverse complement strand
CCATCAGCCAGTTGAAGGGTCTTTGTAATTACGTTCATCTTTTGTTTAAAACATCTAAAAATAAAAACTTCACTGCGACAGAAGCACTATTCCGTCGCAAAAATCGGCGCAAAGTTACACATTATTAAATAAATAAACGAAGAAATCGTGATTATTTTTCGTTTTTTTTGGTTTTTTACTCGCTAATTTGTAACTTTGCACCCGCAAAACGAAATTACAGGATAAAGATGAAACATATTTGGAAAGCGGCAGCCTTGCTCATTGCTGCCATCACAATCACCTCGTGCAACGAGAACAAGTTCACGGTGGAAGGCCAGATTGCCAACGCCAAGGACTCTGTACTGTACTTTGAGAATGTAGGTCTGGAAGGCATCAATGTGCTCGACTCGGTGAAGTTGGGCGACAGCGGCGATTTCGCCTTCAGTGAGCCTGCCACAAAGGCACCTGAGTTCTACCGTCTTAGAATCTCCGACCAGATCATCAACGTCAGCATCGACTCCACAGAGACCGTCACCATTAAGGGCGAATATCCTGGTATGGCGTCGAACTACACCGTCAGCGGTTCGGGCAACTGTGAGAAAATCAAGGAACTGGCACTCAAACAGATGGACCTGCAGAGACGTGCTATCGCCATCCAGAAGAACACGGCTCTCGGCATCAATGGCATCAACGACAGCATCAACAAGATCCTGGCTGCCTATAAGGAAGACGTGAAGCTGAACTACATCTATAAGGAGCCCTATAAGGCCTACTCTTATTTCGCCCTATTCCAGGCGCTTGGCAACTGGCTCATCTTCAATCCTCGTACGGATAAGGAAGATATCAAGGCCTTCGCAGCCGTAGCTACCAGCTGGGACACCTATTATCCTCATGCTGAGCGTGGTCAGAACCTGCATAACATTGCCATTGAGGGTATGAAGACCCAGCGCATTGTCAACGCCCAGAATCAGGATATCACTGTCGAAGCCAACAAAGTAAGTGAATCAGGCGTGCTCGATATTGCCCTGCGCGACAACAAGGGTCAGGAGCGCCATCTGACTGATCTGAAAGGAAAGGTGGTACTGCTCGACTTCCATATCTTCGCCCTGGAGGATTCACCTGCCCGTATCATCATGCTGCGCGAGCTCTACAACAAATATCATACACAAGGACTGGAGGTTTACCAGATCTCACTCGACAACGACGAGCACTTCTGGAAGCAACAGACGGCTGCCCTCCCCTGGATCAGTGTGCGCGATGCAGACGGCATCAACTCACAGCGTCTGATGTTGTATAACGTTCAGGCAGTGCCCGATTTCTTCCTCATCGACCGTGACAATAACATCGTGAAACGTGCTGCCCAGATGAAGGATATTGATGCTGAAATCAAGAAACTGCTGTAATTGGCAGTTTCATTCCGTCGGCATAGCTCAGCTGGTTAGAGTATCACCTTGACATGGTGGGGGTCGTTGGTTCGAATCCAACTGTCGACACAACAGAAATGGCAACCTTGATGGTTGCCATTTTCTATGATTAGAAGCTTTCCAGCCAGGCTTTCAGCTCGAAGATCACATGATAGTGATAGGCGAAGCTCTCGCGATAGCCCCAGCCGTGCCCTCCTGTGGGATAGACGTGGATAGAGGCTGGTACATCGTGCTTATATAGCTGCTCATAGTAATTCAGGCCATTGGCAGCTGGTACGGCCTTGTCGTCGTCGGAGAGGGCAAGAAAGGCACGAGGTGTTGTACGGTTTACCTGCAGATCATTGCTATAGTCGGCCTCCAGCTTACGAAGTTCTTTCTTCGAATGACCCTCACCCAGGAAGTTGTCGTGCGAACCCTTATGGGTAAAGCCCAGATCCATAGTAATCACAGGATAGAACAGAATCTGGAAGTTGGGTGCCGCCTCTCCTTTGGAATGGGTAGCGATGGTAGAGGCAAGATGACCACCTGCTGAGAAGCCCATGATACCTATATCGTTTAAATCGATATGCCACTCGACGGCATGTCTGCGCACCGTCTTGATGGCTTCCTCAGCATCAGAGATGGGAACAAGACGGTTACCATGAGGCATGCGGTATTTCAAGACGATGAGGGCGATACCCTGATTGTTGAAGAACGTAGCCCACTGATGGCCCTCATGATCCATCGCCAGATGAGAATAGCCACCTCCAGGACAACAAACCACAGCCCTACCTGTAGCCTTCTTTTCATCAGGCAGATAGACTGTCAACTCTGCCTTGTCCTTGTTGTCTCCGTTTGAGTTGGGTGCTCCCTTAGGCCATAAATCCATAGTGGTTCCTTTCTGACTATAAGCTACTGCAGAAACGCCCAACAGCAGCAATGATAATAATGATTTTAGACTTTTCATTGTTGTTTTGAATATTTTTTCGCTGCAAAGATACTACTTTTAATTTATTTTTGTACCTTTGCGCTGAAAAAATAAACTTAAAACCATCATCATGAAGAAGATTCTGACAATTCTGGCTCTTGCGGCACTGTCACTCAGCGCACAAGCTAAGGTAAGGTTGCCGCATCTGATTGGCGACAACATGGTATTGCAACAGCAGACAGACGCCCGTCTCTGGGGATGGGCCAAGCCTGGCAAGACGGTAAAGGTGACCACCTCATGGAGCAATGAAGCCATCAGCACTAAAGCTGACAAAAACGGCCAATGGCTGGTAAAAGTCAAAACGCCAAAGGCCAGTTATGAACCGCTGTCGATCACGTTTGACGATGGTGAGCCACTAACCATCAAGAACGTCGTAGCAGGCGAGGTATGGGTCTGTGCAGGACAGTCGAACATGGAGATGCCCGTGAAGGGCTTTTGGATGTGTCCAGTCAAGGATTACAACCAAGTGGTCATCGACGCTGCTAACCATCAGGGCGTCAGAAGCGTGAAGATTCCCAGTGTGATGCGTGCCGAACCTCAGGACGATGCGCAATGCGAATGGCGCGAATGCTCCCCCAAGACCGTTGGAGACTTTTCTGCCACAGGCTATTTCTTCGCACGTACCATGCATCAGGCACTCGACATCCCCATCGGCCTTATAGAAGCTAATAAAGGAGGTACGCGCGTAGAGAGTTGGCTGACGAAGGAGAATCTACAGAAATACACCGGCGACCCCACGGACTCTGTAGAGATCTGCAAGAAATGGGAGAAGTGGGACTATCACCGTTCGCTGCTCTGGGGCAACGGCACCTTCAATCCCATCCTGAACTTTACCGTGAAGGGTATCCTTTATTATCAGGGCTGTTCGAATGTGGGCGATCCTGGCGACCAGTACTCTGAGCGTATGAAGTTGTTGGTAGAGCAGTGGCGCTCGCAGTTCGGACTGGGCGAGATTCCTTTCTATTTCGTACAAATTGCACCTTACGAATATGATGGCGATGTCAATGCCATCAGCGGCGCTTTGTTGCGCGAACAACAGTACAAGGCTTCCAAGATTATCCCCAACAGCTCGTTGGTATGCATCAACGACCTGGTCTATCCCTACGAGTTCACCCAGATTCATCCTACCCAGAAACAGAAGGTGGGTGAGCGCCTGGCCTATACGGCCCTGAATCGCGACTACGGCTTTGAGGGACTGATGTATAAGAGCCCGTCGTTCAAGGACATGCAGGTGAAGGGCGAAGCCATCATGATCCACCTGGAAGACAATTACCACACCGATGCGCCTTTCGAGGACATGCAGGGGTTTGAGATAGCAGGCGAGGACAAGGTGTTCCATCCTGCCACAGCCCGTCATTTCTGGCAGGAGGGTGGCGGCTATTGGGACGAAGCCATCATTATCAGTTCGCCTGAGGTCAAGAATCCTGTGGCTGTGCGCTATTGTTTCAAGAACTTCCAGATTGGCAACGTGAAGAATGGAGGCAACCTGCCACTCTTCCCCTTCCGAACTGATCAATGGGAGAAGTGAAAAATGAAAAGTGAAAAATGAAAGAGCATCCATTAGAACTATTCCATTTCTGTCCGAAGTGTGGCAGTGAGGATTTTGAGATCCATAATGAGTTGAGCAGACATTGTGCGAACTGCGGATTTACGTATTACCAGAATCCGAGAGCCTCAACAGCTGCCTTTATCCTGAATGGCAAGGGTGAGTTGCTGGTAGCCCGTCGTGGTAAGGAACCAGCCAAGGGTACACTCGACCTACCTGGCGGTTTCGTAGATAATGAAGAGAACGCAGAGCAGGGAATGGTCAGGGAAATCAAGGAAGAAACAAGCCTCATTGTCAGTGCCGATGACGTGAAATACCTTTTCTCCATCCCTAACGTCTACCGTTACTCAGGAATGGATATCCACACGCTCGACCTGTTTTTCATCTGTCAGGTTGACGATGATGCTGCCATCAAGGCTGCTGACGATGCAGCTGATCTGTCGTGGATTCCACTGAGAGAAGTATATGTTGAACGCTTCGGACTACGCTCGATACGGCAGGCTGTTCACCGTTTCTTAGTGCAAAACTGTTAATAAAACTAAAAATCCTCTATATAAATAAGGTGGGAGTGAGTTTTTTGTTTACTTTTGCAGCCCGTAAGAAATAAAACGAGACAGAATATGCAAAAGAACTTAGTGATTGTCGAGTCTCCTGCCAAAGCGAAGACCATCGAGAAATTCCTGGGAAAGGATTTCAAGGTCATGTCAAGTTACGGACATATCCGTGACTTGAAGAAGAAAGAGCTGAGCATCGACGACAAAACGCTTGAACCGGAATACGAGATTCCTGAAGAGAAGACAAAACTTGTTGCCGATCTGCACGCCAAGGCAGACAAAGCAGAGAAAGTATGGCTCGCATCCGATGAGGACCGTGAAGGAGAAGCCATCTCCTGGCACCTGTGTGAGGTACTGGGACTTGACAAGAAAAAGACCAACCGTATCGTCTTCCATGAGATTACCAAACCCGCCATTTTGGAGGCCATCGAGCATCCGCGTCATTTGGACATGAATCTGGTGAATGCCCAGCAGGCTCGTCGTGTACTCGACCGTCTGGTAGGCTTTAAGCTTTCGCCTGTTCTCTGGCGTAAGGTCAAGCCAGCCCTTTCCGCTGGTCGTGTACAGAGTGTGGCCGTTCGTCTGATCGTAGAGCGCGAGCGCGAGATCCAGAATTTCCAAAGTGAGGTTTATTATAGTGTCAATGGTGTTTTTGCCATTACCAATCCTGACGGTTCTGCCTCAGAGGTTAAGGCCCTGCTTGGCAACCGTTTCAAGACTGAGGCTGAGGTGATTGCCTTCCTCGAGAAATGCAAGGAAGCCACCTTTACCGTTGAGAGCATCCAGAAGAAACCCGTGAAGCGTACACCAGCTCCCCCATTCACCACCTCTACCCTGCAGCAGGAAGCAGCCCGCAAGCTTGGCTTCTCTGTCAGTCAGACCATGATGATAGCACAGCATCTGTACGAAAACGGACGAATCACTTATATGCGTACTGACTCTGTCAACCTCTCCAAACTTTGTTTGGGTGCCAGCAAGGGAGAGATCGTCAAACTTTACGGCGAGGACTATAGTAAGGTCCGTCAGTATCACACCAGTGCCAAAGGTGCGCAGGAAGCTCACGAGGCCATCCGTCCTACCTATATGGAGCAGATGGAGATCGAGGGAACAGCTCAGGAGAAGCGTCTTTATGAACTTATCTGGAAGCGCACGATTGCCAGTCAGATGGCTGACGCCGAGATTGAGAAAACGACAGTCAATATTGAGGTCAGCGGTACTGATGAGACATTCATCGCTCAGGGCGAGGTTGTAAAATTCGATGGTTTCATCAAGGTATATCGTGAGTCATCCGACGATGATGACCAGCAGGACGAGTTTGGACATATCCTACCTCCGCTGAAGAAAGGACAGGTGCTTTCTCGTCGCGATATCGTTGCTACAGAGCGTTTCAGTCAAGGACCACAGCGCTACACGGAAGCCAGTCTTGTTCACAAGATGGAAGAGTTGGGCATTGGTCGTCCTTCTACATACGCCCCCACCATTTCAACCATCCAACAGCGCGAATATGTACAGAAAGGCGACAAGAAGGGCGAAGACCGTCCCTATTCACTCTATCAGTTGAAGGGCAAGCAGATCAGCCAGAAAACCCGCAAAGAACTGATTGGTTCAGAGAAAGGCAAACTGATTCCAACAGACATCGGTATCGTGGTCAACGACTTCCTGATGGAGAATTTCA